>JAQBZA010000111.1 GCA_027622795.1 Planctomycetota bacterium
GGTCGGCGAACGCTCGAGGAGCCTTGGCGTATCCTCGCCCGTGGCCCATCAACTCTCCTTGGCGAAGGCCGAGTCGAACTGCTGCCGGCTCGGGGCGAAGTCGAGATTGCGGACAAACTCAGCCGCCTCGGCGGCGCCGTGCTCCCGGTCCATGCCGCAGTCTTCCCACTCAACCGACAGCGGCCCCTCATAACCGATCTGATTGAGAGCCCGAATGATTTCCTCAAAGTCAACGCCGCCACGGCCCGGGGAGCGGAAGTCCCAACCGCGGCGTGGATCACCGAAGTTGAGGTGGCTGCCGAGGATGCCTCCCCGGCCGTTGAGGGTGACTGCCGCATCCTTGATGTGAACGTGGTAGATCCGGTCGTGGAAAGTACGAATGAACTCGACCGAATCGACGCCCTGCCAGTGAAGATGGCTCGGGTCGAAGTTGAAACCAAACTCCTCGCGGCGTCCGAGGGCGTCGAGCGCACGTTGGGCTGTGACGGTGTCGAATGCGATTTCGGTGGGGTGCACCTCCAAAGCAAACCGCACGCCGCACTCCGCAAACACGTCGAGGATTGGATGCCAGCGGTCGGCAAATTCTCGAAAGCCGGCATCGAGCATTGAGTCGGGTACCGGCGGAAACGAGTAGAGCAGATGCCAAATCGACGATCCCGTAAAGCCGTTGACCACTGATACACCGAGTCGTTGAGCGGCTCGAGCGGTTCGCTTGATCTCCTCGGCGGCTCGTTCGTTGACGCCCTTCGGATCCCCATCACCCCAGACGTGCGGTGGCAGGATTGCCTTGTGCCGCTCGTCGATGCGGTCACAGACTGCCTGACCGACCAGATGGCAGGAGATGGCGTACACCGAGAGATCATTCCGCTCGAGCGTGTCACGCTGAGCGGCGCAATAGCCACTTTCTTCGAGGGCACGAGTGACGTCGAAGTGATCTCCCCAGCAGGCCAGTTCGAGGCCGTCGTAGCCAAACTCGTTGGCCTTGCGGGCAAGATCTTCCAGCGGCATATCGGCCCATTGGCCTGTAAAGAGCGTGACAGGACGGGACATGGTGATATTCCTTACGGTATGAATTGAAACTCAGGAACTGAAGATTTCCCAGAGTGTAAGGCCGAAGGCAAAAAGCTGAAAGCAGGGATCATCGCCGAATCACACTGCGCAGGAGCCACAGGCCCCACAGCGTGATCAGCACGTTGCCTGCCCAGACGGCCGGGGGTGGGAAGGCCCCCGCCTTCACCCGCGAGACACCCATCATGAAGATCGGGTAATAAACGACAAGAATTGGCAGAAAGCAAAGAAAGAAGCTTGTCAGAAAGTCAGCATTTCGCATCCGGATCGCCATCGGAGCCCCAACGAGCACGAAGCACAGGCAGCTGAAGCCATTGGCCCACCGTCGCCACGGCTCCATGATGATGCGAGTGAGTCGGTTGGTGTGGTGCACGGTCTCGGCGTCGTGCCCAGCGATCGCCGCCGGCGTTGTCTGCTCGAGGTGGCCGGAGACGATGGCCAGGGCCTGCTGGCCGGCCGCCAACTGGTTGAGCTGGTCAAGACGCCTCACTTCCTCGGCCCGGGCCGCCGGAAAATCGGCCATGGCAATCTCAGACGGGCTCGTCGAGGCGAGCCCCTTCCGGCTCACCGCATCAAGCGGCACCTTGCGGACGATCGTGTCGGGGAACACGGCCTTCACGTCACCCATGTGGAGCGTGCCGTCATGGAACGTGACAATCAGTTCGCTCGCATCGGGATCGGTTGTGATCTCCGCCTCGGCGGCCGACACCGTGGCCGGAGTGCCGCCCGCTCCACCCTGAGTGAACGACAGCGTGGGGCGGATCAGCCGTTTGCCCTCGACCCCCTTCACATTGATCGATACCTGCGGTGTGCTGTAGGACCGCTGCTGCCGCAGTCGGCCATAGATGATTTCTTCGACGCTATTGACGATCACCCGCCGCACGCCATCGCGTCCCCATGACACGGCCACGTCATTGAGCCAGACGGAGACAAAGCTGACCACCACAGCCAACGCAATTGCCGGCCAGATCGCTGCCATGGGCGTGATACCGGCCGCCTTGAGGGCGGTGATCTCGTTCGTTGCCGACATCCGGCCGAACACGCTGGCCACTGCAAACAGCATGGTGCCTGGGACGGCAAACCGCATCGCCTCCGGCACCACGAAGGGAATGAGCCGAGCGATTTGGAGAAGCCCCAGCCCCTGCTGCTGCGCTTCTTTCACAAGCCCGACAATGAGCATGAAGAGCGTGAGTGCTGACAGCGACACGAGGAAGACCTGCAGCAGTTCAATCAGAACGTAACGAGAAATGATCTTCATGGGAGCCCGCATTGTAGCTGCGCGTCATGCATCAGCGGCAGGCCGATCCAGGCCGGCGTGTTCACCCTGGTGCTGCTTTCCCTCTGACCGATTTCGTGGCACTGCATCAGCAATGAGGCAGAGGGCAGTCGCCGCCGCGTTGATGGCGCCGTCGAATTGGTGGGCTGAACTCCGCTCCCAAACCTCCGCTGCAAGCGGAACAAGTTGCTGCTGCTCAGAGGGGGAGAGTTCTGATGCAATCGTCTCGATGCTCTTGGCCAGGTCCGCAAAGTGTCTGTGGTCAGGAGTGCAGTCGGCTTCTTGGTACGATCCGTGGCTCTGCCGAGTCGCTCGCGCCCCGGCAAGTGCCGTGCTTTGTCTGGCAATGGCTGCCAGCGCCGCACCGCCAAGGAACACGACCGTGGCGAGTGCGGCCGCAGCGGCCCCGATTCCCGTAATCGCTTCCGCAGTGGGCGACTTGGGCTGGATCAGGTCGCCGTTAAGAACCAGGAACAGAAAAAAACACATGCCGGCAGCAAGGAGTGATTTCCAGGCGAGACCCGGCATCGATGAAGGTGTTTGGGACCCATCGGTAAGTGGCCAAGGCTCTTGCCTTGCGTACGACGAGGTAACTTCCTCGGGACCTGCTCTAGCAATGATGACAGTCACGTTGTCCGGAGCCCCACGCGCGAGCGTCAATCCCACGAGTGCCTTGGTCGCCTGATCCACGTCGGAGAGCTGCGAGGCGAGGAGTCCGATTTCTGCATTGCTGACCTGGCCCGAGAGACCATCGCTACACAGGACGAAGATGTCACCATTCCGAATGGGGAGCGGGCCTTCGAGATCAGGCTCAACCTCGGCATGTGGACCCATCGAACGAGTAATGATGTTTTTCGGAATGCCCTCAGCCTCTTTCTCTGGCAGACCGCACTCCCAGGCCAACGAGTGGTCGCGAGTGAGCTGCTCAATACGATGACCACGGATGCGATACACTCGGCTGTCCCCGACATGGCCGATCAAGGCGCCCCGTGGGACCATCACAAGAGCGCTGCACGTGGTCCCCATGCCACGGAAACCGGGATGCGTCTCTCCCTTGTCAAAGATCTCAGCATTCGCCTGCCGCATCGCCCGTTGGAGTGCGTCGGGTGGGGTCGTGTTGATGATTTTCTGGTACAGGTGAGGTACGCGATCCGCTGCCATGCCACTGGCTTCTTCACCAGCGGCGTGAGCGCCCATGCCGTCGGCAACAATGAGAAACCAGCCGGTCTTCCGATAGGCCTCGGGGCCTGCTGGGGGAAGGATGGCGTGGGCGTCTTGATTCATGGCCCGTCGGCAGCCCACATCAGAGCGACCACTGCAGACGAGAGTTGTGCCGTTTCCCAAAACTGTGATAGCCCCGGGGAGGTTCAGAAAGGAAGCAAACTGCAGATTCTAGCGAGACGTCGAAGTCGGGGCGATATGCATTCGCTGTGTCAACCATGGCCTTGAAGGGCTGGTCTGGCAACTGAATTTCCCTGATTCTATGGTTTGCTCCATGTGTGGAAAGAATCGTGTTTTGGCAGCAACAGTTGTCATCGGCTTTGTGGGCTTGGTGTCATTCGCCGGCTGCGTGCAGCGGAGAATGACTATTCGCAGTAACCCGCCCGGAGCCCTCGTCTACGTCGATGATTACCAGTTGGGATCAACCCCCGTCTCGACCGATTTTGTCTACTACGGTACTCGCAAGATTCGGCTCGTGAAGGATGGCTACGAGACGCTCACAGTTCGGCAGCCCTTCCCGCTGCCGTGGTACCAGGTTTTTCCGCTCGATTTCGTCACCGAAAATCTTTGGCCGTGGGAGATCCGGGATGAACGGGTGGTTGATCTGGCGATGATGCCGGCGGCCGCAATCGCGCCGGAGGAAGTGGTGGGGCGTGCCGAGGTGGCACGACTGGCTTCTGGGAGCGGTTCAATGACTCCGGTTCCGCTGCTGACGCCACCGACCGCACCACCGCCGGCGCCTGTGCAACCGCTGCCGCCGCCAGGGCCGGTGTTTCCGCCGCAACAGGCGCCGCTGCCAATGCAAGGCCTGCAGTCTCCGGGACAAAACGCGCCACAGCAGGGTGTTCCAAGCCTCGGCGTGCCATAATGATTGCATGGCCGAATCCTTCCATCACCATGCCAACGCTCGGGCAACGCTCGATGCGCTGAAACTCACGCGGCTTCGCTGCCTGCTGGAAGAAATACTTCCTGGCAACGGTTTTTACGCGGCCAAGTTGGCCCGCGTGTCTGAGCCGGCAGCGATCGAATCACTCGACACACTGGCCGAATGGCCATTCACCTTCAAGGATGAGTTGGTCGAGGCGGCGGGCATGGCTGTGGCCGCAGGGCAGCCGGCCCATCCCGGCAACCTGACCTATCCTGTTGAGCGGTACGTGCGCTACCACCAGACCAGCGGCACCCATGGTCGACCGCTCGCCGTCTTCGATACCGCTGCGGACTGGCAGTGGTGGATGGAGTGCTGGCGAGTCGTGCTGGAACGGGGCCGCGTGCGGCCTGGTGACCGCCTTTTCGTGGCATCGTCGTTTGGGCCGTATGTTGGTTTCTGGAGTGCATTCGATGCGGCTGCGACCACGGGCGCAATGGCAATCCCATCAGGAGGTCTTTCGACAGTCGCCCGTTTAGAACTACTGCGCTCTGTCGGAGCAACCGTGCTTGTTGCCACACCAAGTTACGCGTTGCATCTGGCTGAAGTGGCTGAAACGCAAAAAATTGACACGGCTTCCCTCGCCGTACGACTGGTCATCGTGGCCGGTGAGCCGGGGGGGTCATCGCCCGCGGTGCGGTCACAGTTGGCGGAGCGTTGGGGGGCCGCAGTGCTTGATCACGCTGGCGCTACAGAGGTGGGACCGTGGGGCGTGGGTGACCAAAGAGGCCACGGTCTCAATGTGATTGAGCCTTGGTTTCACCCCGAGTTTCTTGCGGTCGATACCGGCCGGCCGGCGGTGGCGGGTGAACTTTCCGAGTTGGTGCTCACAACGCTCGGCCGTGCTGGTGCGCCGGTAATCCGGTATCGAACGGGCGACCTTGTGCGTCCTTGTTGGCCGAGTGACGAAGAACTGGCCGCTGGCGGATGTCCATGGGTTTGGCTCGAGGGCGGCGTCCTCGGTAGGGCCGATGACATGCTGATCGTGCGCGGTGTCAACATCTTCCCAGGGGCAGTCGATGACATCGTCCGCAGTTTTCCCGAGGTTGTCGAATACCGGCTCACCGTGTCCACTCATGACAGTCTCGATACGATATTTCTGGAAATAGAAGACCATCTTGATGATCCTGGCCGCGTCGCCGCGGAACTGCGACTCCGGCTCGGGCTGCGCGTTGAAGTGGCGACTGCTCCGGTCGGCAGCCTGCCGCGGTTTGAGGGTAAAGGCCGGCGCATCATCGATCAGCGGTCCCACGTGACGAGGCGACCCATGCCATGAACCATCCAATTCCCGTGGCGATCCGCCGCCGTGACGACGGATCAATCAAGATCGCCTGGAACGATGGCGTCGAAGGTGTGGCCACGCCGCGGCTGCTCCGCGATGCATGCCCGTGCGCTTCCTGCCGGGAGAAGCGGGCCGAAACAGCGGGGGCAGCCGGGGCAGGTCTCTTGCAGGTACTCACGCCCGAAGAGATTGCCCCGTTGACGATTACCAGCATGAGCCCGGTGGGCCAGTATGCCTACAAGATCACCTTCTCCGACGGTCACGACAGCGGCATCTACACACTCGAGTATCTGCGGGAGCTCATGCCAGCGCAACCGCTGCAGCGTTGATCGCGGCAGCGATGCGAACGGCGTCGTGGCAGGCGTCTTCGCTCGCGGCCGCGTCGATGAGGTGCGCCTCATGGTTGCGGATGCAGAGTTCGCAGCCGGCCAACGCCGCACAGGCGAGGCTCATCAGCTCGAAGGTCTGCTTGTCGGTGGCCGGCTGCGCCATCCGGCTCATCCGCAGCCGCGGCGGCCGGGCCTCGTAGCTCTCTTTGGCCAGCATGTGGCGAAACCGGTAATAAACCGTGTTCATGGCCATCACCCCGGCGGCGGCGATGGCGTCGGAAATCACGGCTGCAGCCGCATCGCCGAGGCCGGCGCGGATGTCGGCTTCCAGGGCCGCGGCCAGTTTTTCAGCCCGCACAAACCGCGCCGCCGAGAGGGCGACCCCGAAGGCCTTCTCCGGGGCGAGGTTTTCGCCGGCCAGCACGCTCGCAAGATTGAGGCGGGTGTCTTTGAATTCTTCGGCGAGCGTGTCGCGGAGGGCATCGAGTGCGGGCGTAGCGAGAGACATTGGGGAGGCTCCGAAAAGGATGGGGGCAGGGAGACGGCGAAACTCCCGCAGATTCTAGCGGCTCGTTGAAGAGAGCAGGGGCGTCGTGCTACCTTCGGGAAATTTGTTTTTTCCTGCCCGCCACCCTCCGAAACGCCATGCCCCGCCGCGACGACCTCCACACGATCCTGCTCATCGGTTCCGGCCCCATCGTGATCGGTCAGGCGTGCGAATTCGACTATTCCGGCACTCAGGCCTGCAAAGCCCTTCGGGAAGACGGCTACCGCGTCGTGCTGGTCAATTCGAACCCGGCCACGATCATGACCGACCCGGGAACGGCCGACCGCACCTACATCGAGCCACTCACCTGGGAGATGCTCGAAAAGGTGATCGAGGTGGAGAAGCCCGATGCCGTGCTCCCCACGCTCGGCGGCCAGACCGCGCTCAACCTCGCGATGGAGCTCGACCGCCGCGGCATCCTCGCCAAGCACGGCGTCGAAATGATTGGTGCCAAGGCCGACGCCATCAAGCGGGGTGAGGATCGGGAGATCTTCAAGGAGACGATGCAGAAGATTGGCCTCGACACCTGCCGTGGCCAGATTGTGAAAAGTCTGCCCGAGGCTCGTGAGGTGCTCGCCGAGATCGGCCTGCCTGCTGTCATCCGTCCGAGCTTCACGCTTGGTGGCTCCGGATCAGGCGTTGCTTACAACCGTGAGGAATTCGACCACAAGGTCCAGCGGGGCCTCGACCTTTCGCCAGTCGGCGAAGTACTCGTCGAGGAATCGATTCTCGGTTGGAAGGAATACGAGATGGAGGTGATGCGGGATGCAGATGACAACGCCGTCGTCATCTGCTCCATCGAAAATTTCGATCCCTGTGGCGTGCACACCGGCGACTCAATTACGGTCGCCCCGGCAATGACGCTCACCGACAAGCAGTATCAGCGGATGCGGGATGCTAGTTTTGCCGTCATTCGTGCGATCGGTGTAGCGACCGGCGGCTCCAATATCCAATTCGCCGTCGATCCACGGACCGGCCGGATGATCGTGATCGAGATGAACCCCCGCGTGAGTCGCTCTTCGGCCCTGGCCAGCAAGGCCACCGGGTTTCCGATCGCAAAAATAGCCGCCAAGCTTGCCGTTGGTTGGCGTCTGCATGAGCTGGCCAATGACATCACTCGGAAGACGAGGGCCTGCTTTGAGCCGTCGATCGACTATGTCGTGGTAAAGGTGCCGCGGTTTGCGTTTGAAAAGTTCCCCGAGGCCGACAGCCGCCTCACCACGCAGATGAAGAGTGTGGGGGAGACAATGGCGATTGGGCGGACATTCAAGGAAGCCTTCCAGAAGGCGCTTCGCGGGCTGGAAGTGGGCTCGTTCGGATTCGGCTGCGACGGCAAGGATCTGTGGGGCACGGCGGCGGAGCCGTCGCCTGACGATATCCGTGCCCGCGTGGCTACGCCCGACCCAGATCGCGTGTGGTATCTCCGGTATGCCCTCAAGGCGGGAATGACGGTCGACGAACTGCACTCGCTGACGGCGATTGATCCCTGGTTTCTCGATCAGCTGCTGCAAATCGTGGAACTGGAGAGCCTGCTTCGTGAGGCAGGCTCGCTCGCGGCGATCGACACGGGGCTCCTGCGGCAGGCCAAGCAGTATGGCTTTTCCGATCGGCAGCTGGCCGTGATGCTCGGGAGCTCGGAGATGGATGTTCGTGAGGAGAGGAAGCGACATGGCATCGTTGCGACCTACAAGTCGGTCGACACATGTGCTGCCGAATTTGAGGCCCAGACTCCCTATTATTACTCGAGTTGGGAAGAGGAAGACGAGACGCGGCCCAAGGAGCCGGGCCGCAAGCGGGTGATGATCCTCGGTGGCGGACCCAACCGGATCGGCCAGGGGATCGAGTTTGACTATTGCTGCTGCCATGCCAGCTTCGCGCTCCGCGAGATGGGTATCGAGAGCGTGATGGTCAACTCCAATCCCGAGACGGTGAGCACCGACTACGACACGAGCGACATGCTTTTCTTCGAGCCGCTAACCTGTGAGGACGTGCTCAACATCGCCGACCGCATTCAGCCCGATGGCGTGATCGTAC
>JAQBZA010000112.1 GCA_027622795.1 Planctomycetota bacterium
GCCACGAGATCAACGGCAGAACGCTCGAGCAGGTGCATCGGGTCAGGCCGCCCCCGAGTCGCCGAGCACCGCGGGCACGAGGAAGCATTCGCCGTCATGCCGGGGGGCCGATTGCAGAGCCTCGGCTGTCGAGAGCGACGGCTTCACGACGTCGTCACGAAACACGTTCTTCGCGTCGAGCGGATGGGCGAGCGGCTCGACGGCAGCTGTATCGAGCTCCTCGAGTTGCGATACAAACCCCACGATCGAGCCAAGCTGGCTCGTCATCAGGTCAAGTTCATCGTCGGCAAGGGCGAGCCGCGCCAGCGACGCAACCTTCGCGACTTCCTGACGGGAGATCGACATGAGGATCCTGTGATGCTGCGGGCAGCCTCCGCACGGCCCGGAAAGGCCAGGCGAATTCGAAACTAGGGGCGAGCCCGCGGACCCGACGGCACGGCTTCCTCGGCCGCCGGCTTGGCCTTCTCGACATTCGGCAAGCGAAACGGCTGCTGGTGGACGAGTTTGGTCACCTTGCCGCTCTTGATGCACTGCGTGCAAACGAGCACCGTAGTGTTGGTGCCCCGACCGACCGTGACCCGCAACCGCTGCAGATTCGGCTTGAACTTCCGGCGAGAGATGCCGGTCACCTTCGTGCCGACGCCGCCGAGATACTTGGCCTTACCACGGGTGGTGACCGAGTTTCCCATCGAGAAACCCTTGTTGCAGATCTCACAGCAGCGTGCCACGGGACTGTCTTTCCGATAGGGGGAGGAACAAAGCGAAAGGTGTGCGAAAACGTCCGGAGCCGGAAGGTGAAAGGATAGTGTTTTCCCCGTTTTCTGCAAGCCGAGCGGGTCGCAACAGGCTTTTCAGCCGGAGTCGGCCAGCAGCCGCAGGGCAGCCTCATGGACGAGGCCGTTGGTGGCGATACCATCCCCCGAATTGATGCGGGGCCGACCCTGCCAATCGGTAAACCGCCCGCCGGCCTCCGCGATCACCGTCTCGACGGCCGCGGCATCCCACTCATTGAGCAGCGGATCAGCCATCACCTCGGCCCGCC
The DNA here is from genome assembly GCA_027622795.1 of Planctomycetota bacterium. Taxonomy (GTDB): domain Bacteria; phylum Planctomycetota; class Planctomycetia; order Pirellulales; family UBA1268; genus CACORA01. The sequence goes on from JAQBZA010000112.1 coordinate 1,043, forward strand.
CTGTAGCGACGAGCAGGTAGCCGTAGCCGTCGCCCCAGGATCGCACCAGGCTGCAGGCCGTCTCGAGCCGCTGCCGCGCTGCTTCGCCTGCCGCGGCGTCGCGTCGCTTGGCAAACGACGTGAAATCACTCGAGCAGAGCAGTGCCTCGCCGAGCGTGGCTCGAGACGAGACGCGGGCGGGCTGCGGACTGCTTCCGCCGCGACGATGCCAGGCGCCACCGCCGGTGCTCGCATACGCGACCTCGTCGAGGGCGGGTATCGCGATCACGCCCAGCACCCCGCGGCCCTCGCGGCGGCAGCCGATGAGCGTCGCATAGAGCGGCACTCCGCGCACAAATGATTTCGTGCCATCGATCGGGTCGACGATCCATTCGTAGCCCGATGTGCCAGCGGTGCGGCCCGACTCTTCGCCCAGGAATGAGTCCTTCGGAAACGCACCGAGAAGATGCTCTTTCAGGATGGCCTCAGCGGCCAGGTCGGCCTGAGTCACCGGAGAATGGTCCTGCTTCTCGGTGACCGCCAGGTCTGCCGAGGTAAACCAGCGGAGCGTCTCGGCCGCGGCCGGCTTTACGGCATCCAGGGCCGCGGCGAGTCGGGCGGCCAGATCAGGATCAGGTAAGTCGGTCATGAAGCAGACTGATTCTCGGGAGGCGTGCGGAGCGAGACGAGCATGAGCAACGCAGCGCCAATCACGAGCCAGGTGTCGGCGAGATTGAAGATCGGCCAATCGATGATGCCGGGAAGTTCGAAGTGGATCCAGTCGCGAACCGCGAGCACGGGTTTGCCGACGCGTTCGAGGGGGGCATGCCACTGGAGCCCGGGGAGCCCGAGGCGGTCGTAGAGATTGCCGATGATCCCGCCGGTCACGAGGGCGAGGGCCACGACGAGCCAGGGATCGTCACGGGTCGCCCGCCGCGACATCACCGCAGTGATGCCAGCGATCGCGGCCACGGAGACACCGGCAAAAAATAGCCCCATCCCCTGCCCCATGCCAAACAAGGCGCCCTCATTCAGATTGGTTTCGAGCGAAAGCATCCTGGGCACGAGCACGATCCCCGGCCGGAGCCCCGGCATTCCCAGCCGCGCAAAAAGCAGCGACTTCGTGACCAGATCGATCACCGCGGCCGCAGACGCGATGCCGCCAAAGAGCAGCCAGCCGGTTGGCGGGTTCCAGCCTGTGGCATTCCGTGCCATGAGGGGCGGTCGTGCCGTCAGCGGGGCTGCCGCGGGCGGCTGCTGTCGCCGTTCTCCAGTTTTTCAGCGCAGCGGATGCAGGTGGCCGCATACGGCAGGGCCTCGAGACGTTTCTTGGCGATCACGCCGCCGCACTCCTCACATGTGCCGAACTTTTTGCTGCGAATTCGCTCGAGGGCCCGCTCGACGAGTTCGAGCGTCTCCTCCTCGCTGGCCATCAAGGAGAGCGTAAATTCCTGCTCGTAGGCGTCGGTGCCGAGGTCGGCCATGTGGATCGGCATCGTGGAGAGGTCGCCACTCGCCTCGGCACGTGTCTTTCGCAGGGCTTCGTCGGCCATCATCGTTACGTCTCCCCGCAGCCGCGACCGCAGTTGTTCGAGCGACGTTTTGAAGGCCCGGAGTTCCGTTGCTTTGATCATGTGGTGTTCCGCCCAAAATGGTCCGCCTCGGGAAACCGGGCAACCGCGAAGGCCGCCCACAACGAGCCCCTTAAAATAACCCCCCAGGGCCAGCCTGTCAAACTGGCAGCCCAGGCTCAGATTTCGTCAATACAATGCCGAAAAACTCTGGGAGCTCGCCGAGAAGGTCTGCTTGATGGCTGCTTCTCTGTGACCTACCTTTGATCGCACGCAGGCTCGCCACCCGGCACCGGCCCCTCAGGAGGCCGCCGCGACACGGGGCCTCTTTCACAGGAGTGTTTTCGTGGCCGTCGCTGCCCGCACCGACCTAGCGTTTCAGCAGTGTATTTCGCCGGCCTGCGCCGCCACCTACGCGGTCGACGAGGTGCTTACCAGCTGCCCATCGTGTGGCAATCTGCTCGATGTTGAATACGACTGGGATCGGCTGCGCCCTCCGACGTCGTTTGAGGTGTTTGAGCGGAAGTGGATGCGGCGGAGCGACCCGCTGGCCTACAGCGGCGTGTGGCGGTTTCACGAGATGCTGCCCTTCGCTCCCCGCGAGAGTGTGGTGACGATCGGTGAGGGGCAGACGCTGCTCTCGGCGTCTGACGGTGTGGGCAGTTACATCGGCATGCAGCCTGGCCGGCTGTTCCTTGAGTACGAGGGGCTCAACCCGTCCGGCTCGTTCAAGGACAACGGGATGTCGGCGGCCTTCACCCATGCCCGCATGATCGGGGCCCGTCGTGCCGCCTGTGCCTCGACTGGCAACACGAGCGCCTCGCTGGCCGTTTACTGCGCCGTCACGCGACTCATGCGGGGCATCATCTTCATCGGCTCCGGCAAAATCTCCTACGGCAAGCTGTCGCAGGCCCTCGACTACGGCGCCCTCACGATCCAGATCGCGGGTGACTTCGACGACGCGATGGCCCGGGTCAAGGAAGTCTCGGGCAAGCTCGGCATCTATCTGGTCAACAGCGTGAATCCGTTTCGGCTCGAGGGCCAGAAGACGATCATGTATCGAGTGCTTGAGTCGCTCGGCTGGGAGGTTCCCGACTGGATCGTCGTGCCCGGCGGCAACCTTGGCAACTCGAGCGCCTTCGGCAAGGCGTTTGCCGAGATGCGGAAGGTCGGTCTCATCGACCGTGTGCCGCGGCTGGCCGTGATCAATGCTGCCGGCGCCAATACCCTCTACGAGCTCTACCACAAGCGAGGCCTACGATGGGAAGGCGGCCGGGCCGATCTGGCCCCGGCCTGCCACTACTACGATGAGCTTGACCGCGATCATAAGCGGGCCGACACGATCGCCAGCGCGATCGAGATCAACCGGCCCGTGAACCTCAATAAGTGCCTGCGCGCCCTCGAGGTGTGCGACGGCGTGGTCCGGCAGGTGACCGAGCAGGAGATCCTCGATGCCAAGGCCCAGGTGGGGGCTGGCGGCCTGGGCTGTGAGCCGGCCAGCGCCGCGAGCGTGGCGGGAGCGAAACAGCTCGTGGCGGAGGGCGTGATCGGCCGCGACGAGCGAGTCGTGTGCATCCTCACGGGCCACCAGCTCAAAGATCCGACCGCTACCGTCGCCTATCACACCACGGATCAAAAACTCTTCAACGAAGTGCTCGGTAGCCGCGGCGTGAGCCGGGCCAGCTTTGCCAATCGTTCCGTGAGCGTCGGCAACCGGGTTGACGAAATCGTACAGGCGATTGAACTGTACTCGTAGGACAGGCTTCAGCCTGTCAAATCAGTTCCTCCGTCAGGATCCCCCGCATGCCCTCCTCTCGCCGCCTCGTCGTTCATGGTGCCGCCGGTCGGATGGGGCAGCGAATCATTGCCTGCGCTGTCACCGACACGGTCCCGTGGCAGCTCGTCGCCGCGATCGAACGGGCCGGTCACCCCCGGCTCGGCGCCGACGCCGGCTCACTCGCGGGCATCGGCGAGGCCGGCGTGACGATCAGCGATGGCTGGTCGTGTCCTGCCGATGTGGTGATTGACTTCTCACTGCCAGAGGCGGTGCCGGGCATCGTGCAGAAATGCGTTGCGGCGGGGGTGCCACTGGTAGTCGCGACAACTGGCTTTGATGACGTGGTGCGAGCCATGATCACTGATGCGGCCACCACGATTCCGGTTTTGCAGGCCCCAAGCATGAGCCTGGCAGTGAACATCGCGATGGATCTCGTCAGTCGGGCCGGCACACTGCTGAAGCGGGTCGGCACCCGGGCTGATGTTGAGATCATCGAATGCCATCATCGGCACAAGGAAGACTCACCGAGCGGCACGGCGCTGAAGTTTGGGGCGATCGTGCAGGAGTCCATGGGGCAGACCCGTGCCGCCCATGGTCGTGAAGGCCGCCCTGGCGCCCGGCCAGCCGATGAGATCGGCTACCACGCCGTGCGTGCGGGCGACAATCCGGGCGAGCACACGATTCTTTTCGGGCTCGATGGTGAGTCGCTCTCGGTGAACGTGCGAGCCACGAGCCGCGACTGCTATGCGACCGGCGCTCTGGCAGCCGCCGCCTTCCTGATCGGCAAGCCGGTCGGCCTTTACTCGATGCGCGACGTCCTCGGACTGTAGCGATAGCTTCAGCCTGTCGCGAAAAAAACAGCCGAAAGCCTGCCTACCGCCGCAGCACCCACCAGCCGGCGAGGAGCTGCGCCAGGAGCGCAAGCAGGCCGGCACGGGGATGCCCCGACACGGCATACAGGGCACCGAAGGCAAGGCTCGCGACAAAGCCAGCGAGCTTCGTGCCGACCTGCAGCAGTCCGAAGGTGGCGCCGTAGCTCCCCCGTGGAGCCAATCCGGCCACCGTGGCCCGCACCACACTCTGCACGCCCCCCAGCACGAGCGCCAGGAGCACGGCCAGACCATAGAGCTGCGTTTGCGAATGGACGAACCAGGCCAGCACAAGCACGAAGGCCCAGCCCGCGAGACAGAGCAGCAACGCACCGCGTCGGCTCCAGTGAGCCGACAGCCAGCCCACGAGCAGGGCGCCCGGCAACGCGACAAACTGAACAAGCAATACCAGCCGCACCACCGCCGGTGGCTCCATCTGAAATTCCTCGATGGCCACGCTCGAAAACTGTGAGATCGCAGTCTGGACCGCTCCCAGAACAAGCACGGCGCCAGCCAACACCGTTGCCAGCGGGCGGCCGTCGGTGCTGGCCACGAGGGAGCGGGCAAAGGCGAGCAGTTCACCTCCTGCGGTCGCCTCGTTCTCAGCCGTGCGGCCATCGCCCATGCGGATAACCATCGCCGGCACCGAGAAGAGGAGCCACCAGCCTCCCATGATCGCAAAACTCGCGCGGAGGCTGCCGGCCGCGGAGAGGCCAAGCGACTCCCGCGATCCCACGACTGCCGTCGCAAGCACCAACGCGACCGCACCCCCGGCATAGCCTCCCGCAAAGCCAGCGGCTGAGAGCCGATCGGCCGCCCCGCCTTGGGCCAGCCGCGGAAGCAGGCTCCCGGCAAAGATCGCCCCCATGTCGAAACCGACGCCGGCGATCACGATGCTGGCGGCTACGGCCAGCCGCCATTCCGGCGGCACGGCGGCGAGGGCGAGGCAGGCTCCGCTCCCCACGATCACGGCAGCGAGAAGCGCCTGCTGATGAGAATGCGTGCGATCGGCCCACGCGGAAAGCCACGGGGCGGCGACGGCCGACGCGAGCATCGTGGCGGCAATGATCCAGGCCCAGACCACGCCACCCGCTACCCCCCAGGCGCTGTCGGCGAAGACGATCTTCTCGACGTAGGTCACGACGAGCGTGATGAGGATTGTGGAGAAGGCGCTCGCCGCCCAGTCGAGCAAGATCCAGGCCAGAGGCGCTGGCTGGAGGAGCGACGAGGCAGTGGCGCGAGAAGTCATGCAGATTCGCAGGCTAAAGCCGACGTCACAAGTGGGGCAAGCCTCAGCTTGTCATGGGGAGGCTGAGTCTTATGCCAGGGGGGCGTCAAAGCAGTTCGCTGGCGAGGTCGGCCAAGGCAGACCGTTCTCCTTTTTCCAGCGTCACATGGGCGTAGAGCGGCTGCCCCATCATCCTATGAATCAGATAGCTCAGGCCATTGGAGAGGCCGTCGAGATAGGGCTGGTCGATCTGGGCCACGTCGCCGGTGAAGACGATTTTCGTGCCCTCCCCAGCGCGGGTGATGATCGTCTTCACCTCGTGGGGCGTGAGGTTCTGGGCCTCGTCGACGATGAAGAAGATCCGCTGGAGGCTGCGGCCCCGGATGTAGGCCAGTGGCGTGATCAAGAGTTTCTCCGACTCCCGCATCTCGTTGATCCGCTGGGCAGCCTGGGTGTTGTCGCCGCACTGGTGGCGAATGACGGTGAGGTTGTCGTAGAGCGGCTGCATGTAAGGGTCGAGCTTCTCCGAGATGTCGCCGGGGAGGAAGCCGAGGTCACGGTTGGAGAGCGGCACGACGGGCCGGGCCAAAAGAATCTGCCGGTACCGCTGGCGACATTCGAGCGCTGCGGCGAGGGCGAGCAGGGTCTTGCCGGTGCCAGCGGTACCCGCGAGCGTGACGAGCTTGATGTCGTCATTCATCAATGCTTTGAGTGCGAACGACTGCTCGGCATTGCGGGGCGTAATCCCATAGGCAGTCTGTTTCTCGACCCGCACGAAGGTGCGGTCACCGGGGCGAAAGGTGGCGAGGGCCGACTTGCTTCCGTTGCGAAGCACGAAGTTTTCATTGGCCCGTGGGGTTGTGACGTCGGCAAGATCCGCAGCAGGGACTCCATCCACTTCGGCGTAGAAGCGGTCGATCGTTTCCGAGGCCATTCCCTCAATCGTCCGCTTGCCCTTGTAGAGCGTGTCGAAGCTCTCCACCTTGTCTGACTCGTAGTCTTCGGCCCGCAGCCCGAGCGACTTGGCTTTCATTCGCAGATTGGTGTCTTTTGAAACGAGCACCACCTGCCGCGGGGCGGCCTGGCGGTGGACCGCGAGCGTGGTGGCGAGAATGCGATGATCGGGCGTGTCCTGAAGAAATGTCGCCCGCAGCCGCTCGTCACGGTCGGTCCCCAGCACCACCCGGACGGACCCGAGGCCCTCTCCGATTGGGCTCCCGTCTGCCGCGAGCACATCGCCAGTGAGGTCGTCGAGCCGGCGGAGAAACTCGCGGGCCTGAAAGTGAATGTCGTCGCTGCCTCGCTTGAATTGGTCAAGCTCCTCGAGCACCGTGATCGGGATCGCGATGTCGTGTTCCTCGAAATTCCGCAGGCAGCCTGCATCGTGGAGGATGACGTTGGTATCGAGGACAAAAACCTTCGTGGCGACGTCGGACATGGTGGCTCCCGGGGTTCGTCCGTGAACATCAGGCCAAAGGCTGCTTCATGCAGCCCATCGCCCAAATCGTAGCTACCGAGAACGATCGGGCGGGATAGCGATTTTGCGGGAAATGTGAGCCCTGCGTGAGCACGGTGGCCGTGGGCGGGTACACTTTTCGAAAAGCCCGCGTGCGGCGGGCGGTCATCATCGTGGGGAGTGATCGTTATGGGAAGTGCGAGCAAGCGTGCGTGGGAGCAGCCAGCGTGGCTGATTCCATTCGTGGGATTCGCGGTGACGATTGGCTGCGAGGCCAAGGAAGAGCCGCCGAAAAAACCACCGGTCCAAACCCGGGAAACCCTCCGCAAGACCACGCAAAACGTGCTGGAGCTTGAGAAGGCGCTTGCCGACGGCGGCCTGCTGGCAAGCATGGAGATCACGGGTGAAGGTCTTGAGGTCTATTCCGATGCGTATCGGACAAGCGTCGGTCGGCTCGGGATGATGGCAGTTGATCAGAAACTGCAACTCTTCGAGGCCGAGTTTGATCGGAAACCAAAAGACTACGCCGAGTTCATGGCGAGGATTATCGGGAAGGATCAGCCTGATGGCATCCAGTTGCCGATGCTTCCCTACTATCAGGAATGGGCCTACGATCCCGAGAAGAAGGCGCTCGTGGTGATCGAGTTTCCCGCCAAGAAAGAGCAGCGGGAAAAAGAAACGACCG
>JAQBZA010000113.1 GCA_027622795.1 Planctomycetota bacterium
CGGCTGGCGGTCTGCAGAGCCGACACCCCGGTGCCGCTGCGAGGCGATGAGATGGAGGACCATTTGCACCTTGCGAAAGGCGACGCTCTTGTCGATCACGGCGACCACCATTTCCGCCAACGGCTTCGGGCAGACAAAGCTGGCGGCATGCCCCGAGATGATGACGATCTGACCGGCCGGATTGACAGCCTGAAACCGCTCCGCCACCTCCATCCCCGATCCATCGGGCAGGCCGATATCAAGGAGCGACAGATCGGGGCGATGCTGTTCGCAGGCGGCAATCCCGCCGGTCACACTTCCCACCGCTGCGGCCATCTCGAGGTCGATATCGGGAGAGGCCTGCAGGAGCGTGGCCAACCGCTCCGCAAACATCCGCTGGTCTTCGACAATAACGCAGCTGGCCGGGCCTTTTCGCGGCATGTGGCGGGGCTCTATCCCTATAAGGTGCAACAGAATTTTTGGCGAAAAGGTACCACATAAAACAAACCACAGGCACTCACTACTTTGTGGTGATGCCAAGACGCCAATGGCTCATGGCTAGCGGCCAAAAATTAAGGTAGGCTCCGCGGATGGATTCTCGGACGGCTGTTACTTCCGTTCGCTTCTTCGCGGATTCGCTATGCAAGCCACACTCGGGCAGCCCGCCCTCGCCCTCGAAGCCGAGCTTCGCCGTCGGCTCGCCGCCGACCCCAATAATTCCCCGCTGCTTTGCCAGCTCGGCGAGCTATTGCGGCAGCGGGGCGACTTCGCCGCGGCCGAGCCTTTTGCCCGCAATGCCGTGCGGCTCACCCCGGAGAGCTTCGACGCCCAGCGGCTCTTGGGGCTCGTCTTCAGCCAGACCCACCGCAGCCCGGCCGGCGAATTCCACCTGAGGAGGGCCCTGGCCTTCGCGCCGCCCAACGGCATCCTGCTCACGAGCATCGCGCTCAACCTCTCCGGCCAAGGCCGCTACGAGGAGGCGGCGGGCTTCTTCGACCAGGCCACGCAGCTCGAGCCGGAGAACGCCCGCTACATCGTGGCCCAGGCCAACGCGGCCGAGCTCGACAAACAATGGGATAAGGCCGACGAATTGCTCGACCGGGCGGAGCGGGTCGCCCCCGGCATGCTCGAGATCGCCATGGTGCGGGCCGATGTGCTCACCCGCCGCAAACACTTCGACGAGGCGCTCGCCCTCCTGGATCGCACGCGGCAGCAGGCCGAGAGCAATCCCAGCCAGGCCCCGGCCCACGGCCTGCGGCGGGCGAATGTGCTCGACAAGCTCGGCCGCTACGACGAGGCTTTCACCGCCTGCGCCGCCGCCAAGCAGCGGTTTCAACAGCTCGGCGGACGCTACCAGCGGGATGAGGCCGTGAAATTCTTCGAACGGTTTCGCCGGTTTTTCACCCGCCAGCGGGCAGCCCTCCTGCCGCGGGCGACGGTGCGGGAGCATGAGCCGCAGCCGCTCTTCATCATCGGCTTCCCCCGCTCCGGCACCACGCTCACCGAGCAGATCTTCGGGAGCCATGAAGATGTGGTGTCGGGAGGGGAGTTGTTTGTGATCGACCGCGTGTGCGCGGCCTCGCAAGACATCCTCTCCGGGCCGCTCCACTACCCCGAGTGCCTGATCGAGGCCTGGATGGGCGATCGGCAGTGGAGCTACGACCTGCTGCGGGATCTTTATCTGCAAGAGGCCCAGGCTCATGGCGTGCCCAAGAGCGGGCCGCGGTATTTCACCGACAAGACGCCCTTCAATGGCCCCCACCTCGGCCTCATCAGCCTGCTCTTTCCACAGTCGCCGATCGTCCATCTGCTCCGGCACCCGCTCGATTCCGTGCTTTCGAGCTTCTTTACCCAGATGAGCCACGGCTACGGCATGGCCTGCGACCTGCGGGCCATCGCCGAGCATTACGTGCTCGTGGCCAACCTGATCGACCACTACCGCGACCAGCTCGATCTCAACTACCGGGCCGTGCGGTATGAAGACATCGTGGCCGATCAGGAAAGGGCTTCGCGGGAGCTGCTCGGCTTCGCCGGGCTCGACTGGGACGACCGCTGCCTCGAGTTTCACAAGCATGCCAGCGGCGTGCGGACCGCCAGCTACGCCCAGGTGACCGAAAAGCTCTACACGCGATCGGTCTACCGCTACCGCCACTACCGCAGCCATCTCGAGCCGGTGCTGCCGATCCTGCGGCCGGTGATCGAGCGGATGGGCTACGAGGTCGATCAATGAGCATGTTTAAAACGATGACCAGGCTGGAACCCAAACGATGAAACTCCCCAAGACATTCTTCAAGCTTCCCTTCCGGTTTGATGTGGAGCGGCTGAAGGCCGAGACGGAGCAGTTTGCCGAGGGCGATTGGAGCCCGCATCCGCAGGGCTTTGCCGGCAACTCGGCGCTGATCCTGGTCTCGGTGGACGGCGAGAAAAACGACGACTTCGCCGGAGCGATGCAGCCGACGCCGCTGCTCGGAAGGTGCCCCTACTTTCAGCAGGTGATGAGCTGCTTCAACACGGTCGTGGGCCGCTCGCGGCTGATGCGGCTGGCGACCGGGGCGGAGGTGACCGCCCACTACGACCTCGACTACAACTGGTATCAGCGGGTGCGGATCCATGTGCCGATCGTCACCGATCCGGGAGTACGGTTTCTCTGCGGCGATGACGAGGTGCACATGCAGCCGGGCGAGGCCTGGATCTTCGACACCTGGCAGTTTCACAACGTGATCAACGGCGGCAATGTCGATCGCGTGCATCTTGTGATCGACACCGCCGGCACGGCGGCCTTCTGGGACCTGCTCGCGCGATCGTGGACGCTGGAAGAGCCCGAGGAGCAGCGGGAAGCGTCGGCCACGTTTGTGCCTTACCGCGAGGGTGAGTCGCCCACGCTGCGATTCGAGCGGTTCAATGCCAACGCCATCGATCCGCCGGCCGTGATGGACCACAAGATGAGCGAACTGCGGCGGGAGCTGGGGCGGTTTGCCGCAGATCAGCCGGAGAGGTTTGCCGAGGTCGAGGCGGCATTCATGGCGCTGGCCCACGACTGGCGGTGTCTCTGGTATGAGCATGGCGAGACCGGCAGCGGCCCGCTGTCGGCCGCTCTTGGAGGGTGTGGTGATCGATTCCAACAACGCGCCGGCCCACACCCTACTGGGCAACTGGCTGGGGTCGGCGATCAACACGAAGCTGATCGAGAGGGCTGCGGCCGCACCGGCGCCCCAGCCCGCTCCGGCGGCGATACCGCGGCCGGTGATCGCGGTCGGCGGCACGCCTGCAAGTGGCCTGACGCTCGGGCAGGGCCGGGCGGTGGCTGCCGGCCCGCAAGGCACCCGCGCGGTGGCGCCGTTTCTTTGTCGTGGCGGCGCCGCGATCGGGCAGCACGATGCTCTTCGAGGCGCTTTGCAACAATGCCGCGGTGTGGAGCACGGGCGGTGAATCGTACGAGACAATCGAGTCGATCCCGGAGCTCACCATCGCCAGCCACGGGTTTGAGTCCAACGCGCTCACCGCTGCCGACGCCACGCCGGAGGTGAGCAGCCGGCTGCGGGTGGCCTTCATCGGGAAGTTTCGCGATGCCAACGGGGGCACCATGCCGCAGACGCTGCGGTTTCTGGAGAAGACGCCGAAAAACTCGCTGAGGATTCCATTCCTGCGGCAGGTCTTTCCCGACGCGATCTTCATCCACCTCCAGCGCGATCCGCGGCCGAGTATCGGCAGCATCATCGAGGCATGGCAGTCGGGGCGGTTTGTCACGTATCCGAATCTGCCGGGCTGGGATGGGCCGCCGTGGTCGCTGCTGCTGCCCCCAGAGTGGCGGAGCCTCGCCGGCAAACCGCTCTCGGAGATCGCCGCCTACCAATGGGCCAAGGCCAACGAGACGATCCTCGATGATCTCGCCTATCTGCCAGAGAGCCGGCGGTGCGCCGTGCGGTATGAGGATCTGCTGGCCGATCGGGCCGGTGAACTCGAGCGGCTTTGCAGCTTTGCGGGGATTCCGTTTGGCCCGCGGATGCAGCAGCTCTGCGCGGGGGATTTGCCGCTGTCGCGGTATACGGTGTCGAAGCCGGATGCCGAGAAGTGGCGGCGGCATGAGGCGGAGATCGAGGCCGTGATGCCCGGGCTGGCCGGAATCGTGGAGCGGATGGAGCCGGCGAGTGCGCTGTAGGACAGGCTTCAGCCTGTCGTCCTTTCGGCGGTTAGGCCGTGACGCGGATGCCGAAGGAGAACTGGGAGGTCTCGGAGGGCAGGCCGCTGACGAGGAGCGTGGCGGTGGCCGTGATCCAGTCGGTCACGATCACGCCGCTGCCGGTGATGTCTTCGTCGATCGAGGCGGTGCCGCCGGCGATCGTCACGTCCTGATACCCGATCAGTTCCTGGCCCTGGGCGAAACGACTGCTGCTGGTCACCTCGTCGGCACTCTTGAAGTACTGAATGCGGTAGACATCGCCATTGGTGCCCGTGATCGACCCGGCCACCGCGGTCGTGCTCGCCGAGGTGAGGGCCGGCGTGCGGGCCAGGGCATTGCCATTAGCCGAGAGGCTGATGCCAATGAAGTCGTTCTCGAAGATCGAGTTGGAGAGGATGCTCACGTTTTGTGAGCCCGCTCCATTCACCACGACGCCGGCACTCGTGTTCTTCGTGATCACGTTGGCGTCGGGATCGCTGGTGCCGGTGCCGCTTGCGCTGCCGATCGTGAGGTTGGCACCGTTGTCCACCAGCACACCCACGGTGTGGTTGGAGATGGTGTTGCCCTGGAGCGTGGTGCCGGTGAGATCGCCGGTGCCGTAGATACCGTAGGCACCGTTGTCGTCGAGGGTGTTGTCGCGGACCGTGAGGTTGCCGGCATTAGTGAGCACCATGCCGCCGAGGGTGTGCTGCTGGAAGGTATTGCCCGCGATCGTGGTGCCCGTGAGATCGCCACCGGCATAGACGCCATAGTCGGCCATGTCGAAGGTGTTGGCGCTGCCGACCATCCCGACCGTCAGGTTGCGGGCGTTGTTGAGGTAAATGTTGGCCGTGGTGTGGCTGGAGACGAGGTTGCCCAGCACGCGGGTGCCCGGCACGTTGCCCGACACGGTGATGCCAAAGAGGCCGTTACCGACGAGCAGGTTGGCACTCGGGCCCGAGCCACCGATCGTGGTGTTGCTCGTGCCGTCGACCACCTGGATACCGGCCATGCCGTTGTTGTTGCTGATGCGGTTGCCCTCGATCGTGGTGCCGGTCGCTCCGCCGAGCACAAACACGCCGCTCTGGCCATTGCCGATGGCGGTCGTGCCGTCGGTGCCGGTGCCGATCCGGTTGCTCATGACCGCCGTGCCGGCGGCCGCGCCGGTGACGACGACACCGTAGAAGCCGTTGCCGGAGATCGTGTTGCCCTGGAGCGTGGTGCCGGTGGCGGCGGAGACCACGATGCCCTGGCCGAGGTTCGGCTGGGCGGCGGTGCCATTGGCATCAAGGCCGACGAGACTGTTGGAGATCGTGACATTGCTCGACGTGCCCGCCACGCGGATGCCCGCCTTGGCGTTGGCGGCCGAGCGGAGGAGCACGGCCGTGAGGCCGGTGGCGTTGGCGGCGTGGAAGCCGTCTCCGCCGCTCGAGGTCACCGAACTGATTACAAAGACGCTGCCGGTGTAGTTGCCGCCGGCCGCCTCGATGCCGTGGCTGCCGCTGTTCGCGATGGTAAACCCACCGATTGTGGAGCCCGTGGTGTTGCCGGCCAGCAGGATGCCGGAGAGGGCGGCATTGGAAATCGTGCTGCCCGGCAGGGCGACGTTCACATTGTTCACGCCGTCGCCGATCCGCAGGCCGGCTGCGGTGCCGCCGGTGCCGTTGATCGCGATCGTCGAAAGGGCCTCGACCGCCGCCGCGGAGGCGAGGTTGAGCCCCTGGAGCGGGGTCGTGCTGCCCAAGGCGGCGAAGAGCCTCACAGTGCCGCCCGACTGGATCGTCAGCTGCCGTGCTCCATCAACGAGGCTGCCGAAGTCGATGTTGCCCGTGGCGTTGAGCGCGGTGTCGGCGGAGAGGGTCGCGGCGGCGGCGTAGTTTTGGAAGCCAACCGAGTCGATCTGGCCACTCAAGGCCACCGGGCCGAGGCTGGTGAGATTGCCAAGGGTCGAGAAGACCGAACCGTCGACCGCCGTGGTCTGTGCAAAGTTCAGCGTGAGATCATTCAGCTGTGCCGACAGACTCTTCCCGATGACCAGGCTGTCGCCTTGCAGCACTGTCGTGCCAAGCAGAGCGACCGACCCGTTGCTATAGACCTGTGCCCCGGTGGTTTCGATGGAGCCATTGATCGACGTGATGCCATTCGCAACGGTCAGGCTGGCCAGATTTTCCGCGGCGATTCCCCCGCTTCCAATCGATGTGCCACACAGGTAGTCGAGCACCAGCGAATACCCGCCGCCCTCGACCGAATCCAGGATCGACGACTCGCCGGTGAGCGTCGCATTGGCTGCCAGTGCGACAGGATTCTGGAAATACTGGTGACTCGTCGTTGTCACATTGCCACCGAGGGTCGTCGTCCCGCCGCTTTCGACCACCTCCAACACGTTGAGCGGTGTGGTGCCGCCGATGACGCCGCCGAATGTGGTGCCAAGTGCGGCATTGATCGAGAGATTGAAGCCGCCATCGATCGGACCGGCGATGTCAACGCCGCCCGACGTGGTGGAGAGGGTCAGATCGCTGGAAAGCGTGGTAGCGCCAGACGTGGCGAAATTGATCGCTGCCGCGGTCAGGTTGCCTGACACCGCGATATCGCCCGTCAACACGCTGAACGTGCCATTGATCTCACTGGGCACGCTGCCGAGCAGGGTCGAGCCCGCCGAGATGGTCACATCCTCGAGCAAGGCGGCGGCCCCGCTGTTGTCACCAAAGCCGGTCTGGTTGCCCAGGATCACCGTGCCGTTGCCGGCATTGATGGTGAGGCTGTTGGTCTGGTTCGCTGCCCCGTAGATGCCGGCAGTGCCGCCGGTGATCGTAATGTTGGCGTTGGTGGCGCTCGTGTCGATCGTGTGATTGCCGTCGGTGACGATCGCGTCGTTGATCACCACCGCCCCGGCCGAGGTGATCGTGCCGTTGATCGTGGTGGTCGCGCCGGAGCCCTCGACAAAGAGGCCGATGCCGCCAGGCATGCCTGTGGCCGTCGAAGTAAAGTTACCCTCGAAGAGCACGGTGCCGCCGCTGCCGTTGGCGATGATGTCGAGCCGGCCCTCGGGCACCGCGAGGGTGCCGACGTCAACCGTGCCGTTGTAGCCGGCCTCGCCGATCGTGATCAGCGGTGTGCGGAAGGCATTGAACGCGTTTTGATTGATCTCCAGGCCGGTGCCGGTGGCAATGCCGAGGAAAATGTTGGTGCCGCTGGTCGCCGGCAGGAGGGTGATCGATCCGGCCGTGATGTTCCCGGCTGCGGAATCAACCTGAAGCGCGTTGGTCTGGATCGTGAGGGCGTTGTTGCCCGCCTCGATCGTCGAGCCGTTGAAGACATTGAAGGCGCCGTTGGCTACCTGGATCAGCCAGTCTTGGGTGGCGGTGAGCGTGCCCGGCTGGCTCGGCGTACCGAGGTTGAGGCTTCCGGTCTCGACGATCAGTTCGCCGTCGCTCACCACCGTGTCGCCGGTCACCTCCGTGTCGCTCTGACCGCCGAAGGTTTCGAGGCGGAAGCCGTTGAGCAGCGTGCCGTTGGCCAGCAGGATCGCGGCACCATTCGACGCGCCGCTCTTGGCGCTGTCGAGCACGGCGTTGGCCGTGAGGCTCGTGGCGTTGAGCGTGATCACGCCACTGTCGGTGGTGATCGTGCCGGCCAGGAAGCTGGTTGCCACCGCCGGGGCGGTGAAGCCGTTGGTTGCAAACGTGCGGCTGGCCGCCGAGGTGCCGATCGACAGGTTGCCGGTGTTCAGCAGGCTGACCGAAGCCAGCGTGTTGTTGGCTCCGGAGAGGGTTACGGCAAAGGCTCCGGCACCGCTGGAGAGGGAGCCGAACGAGAGGTTGCCGCCGAGGGTGACGCTGCCGGTCTGGTTGGCATCGCCCACGGTCAACGAGTTGCCCTCGCCACCGTCCGCGACGGCCGCCGCGGTGATCGCCCCGGCGCCCGAGATGAGCGTGGCGTTGTCGATGAGGTAGATCGCCGACTGATAGGTCTGGTTGCCGGTGGTCGCGATCGACCCGTCGACGTTGGCCTGCCCGACGACTGTGAGGTTGTCGATGCCGGTGAAGTTGCCGTTGATCTGTGTCGGCTCGCTGAAGTTGAGCGAAAGCGAGTTTCCGGCACCGGTGACACCCGTCGCAAAAGTCCCCGTGTTGCCGACCAGCGACGCATCACCGAAGAGCTGCAGGCCTCCATCGTAGGCTTGAGTGCCGGTGGTCTCCAGGAGTCCGCGGACCGTGATGTCGCCGACGCTTGCGAGGCTCGCAAGATTAGTCGCGCCCTCGAGTGTCGTGGTGTTTGTGAAATTGAGATCGAGCGACTGGCCACCGCCGGCGATCGACTCGGCGAAGGTAGCCGCGTCGCCGATCAGGTCGGCGTCAGCAGTGAGATTCACGGCGCCGCCGTAGGTCTGGTTGCCGGTGGTTTCGATCGTGCCGCCGCCGATGATCGCGGTGGTGT
>JAQBZA010000114.1 GCA_027622795.1 Planctomycetota bacterium
TGCCCTGCGGCACCTTGACCGACAGGTCATAGGTCACCAGTTCGCCGATCACTGCCTGCGTATTTGAGTTCCAGGTATCGACTATGGACGTGCCGACGAGGGTCTTTGTAACTTCAGGCCCCTGGATGGTGACGTCCGTGTCATCCTTGATTCCGGCGGCCGAAACAAAGTTTGGTCCACCCTCAATCGATGCGTAATTGGTGACCTTGCCCGTATTTGGGATCACGTCTAGTGGGGCGACCGTTGGACGTATTTGTAGATCGTAGGAGATGACCGCAATATTTTTTCCGTCATTGATCACGGTCCCATCCGTTTGCTTGCCAGGTCCGAGCGCGCCGGCCGTCGCTGCACCCGTGATCTCCAGATTATCAAAGCCAACGTTGCTTTGCTTTCCCGGGGACGATGAGCCCAAAGAGGAAAAACCAGCGGAATCGATTCGGTCTGGAACAGTGAGTGCTTCTGACCAGGTAGGAGAACCCGCCTGTTGCATCGATACAAGCACTTCGGTGCCGTTCTTCTGTTCTACTCGGACTTTGATGGGAGCATCTGCGACGAACGGTATTGTTGTGTCGGTAACCGTAGCGGAATTACTTAGCTTATACTTCCAGTTGCCCGTCCCTGCATCAACGTACAGACGAATCGAATAAATGTCACTGGTGTCCCCGATTGCATGAAACCCAAATCCTTTGGTGCCATTATCAAAAGTGTTGACTGCAACATCTGCTGAAAATGCCTGGCCATCAGAAAGAGGATTGGCAAAAAGCCGAACGGAAGCGTTTTCGCCGCTCCCGTTGGATGTTACTCCGAATGTTTGGGTACCTGATGTTGTGCTGAGAGCAGTCGTACCAACAAATGAACCACTTGCTGTGGGGGCAACAATGACCCAGTTTCCAAAGCCCGTGCCGTTATTTGGTGGAGGACTATTCGTTGTATATGTCTTTGCTTGGTAGGGTGCCGCGTTATCGCTTGCAATTGATGGGCCTTGATCAATCAAGGTGATGCCACCACTGAAGAGATCGCCCACATAGGCAAGCGATGTGCCAGCGCCATCAGTCACCTGAAGATTCAAGCCAGTGACGGTTGTCGGAATTCGATAGCGGGGTTCCAAGGTGTCGACAATCGTGACATCAAAAGCACCACTCGGACTACTCCCCGTGTTTTCGACGATGATCGAAAACTTGACGAGATCGTTGCCGACGACGTTTTCCAGGGTGGCGTCAATCGGCGTGCTGGCCAGACCATTGGAGTTGATGGTGCCGGTGAAGGACGCACCCGCCTGGCCGGGGGCCGAAAAGGTAACTCCGGCGGGCGCCACCGGTGTCGGCGTGAAAACGCCCGATGCGTTGGACGTCGAGACCACACCCTTGGTGATTCCCAACTCCGGTTCAGACATCGTCACCTGGGTGATCGCCGTGTTGGAGGTGATCAGTGTGTCAATCGTGTTTCGCTCGCTCTGCTGGGCCTGATTGGTCAGCAGCAACCCGTCGCCAAACGGCTTATTTGACGCGACGACCGTGAAGAGGATGTCCGTCTTGCCAGAACTGTCGGCCGGATCAGCGAAGGTGCCAAAGTTCCAGGTGACGCTGTTAGCGGCCGCATTGGCAGTGGCTGTGCCCGGATTCGGCCCATTGACTGGAGCCTGGGAGAAGGTGTCGGTTGGGCCAAAACTCCACTGCCCAGCCACCGGCGGCGTGGCAGCAGGACCGCCACCGGCGAAGGTCAGGTCCTGCGCCGGGAAGACCGGCAGCGGCAGGTAGTCGGTGATCTGGTAGTCCTTGACCCGCGAGAAGGGCAGTGAATAGATCAGCCGGAAGGTCACCTCGTCACCTGCGGTCACCCGCTGGCCGGCGGTTGGTGTGGCCCCGTTGATCGCGTAGAGCGTTTTCGTGGCTCCACCACTGACGAGGGTGAATGACCGCGATGAGCCGTCACCGACCGTCTCACCCGTTGGTGTCAGGTCGGCATAGGCAAGCACCTCGCTGGTGAGGTTCGCGGTGTCGGTTAGGCGGTCACCCTGCACGACCGCGGCGTTAGGGGTGGGGGTGACCCGGAAATTGTTCAGCACCTTGGCCTGGAACACGATCGTGCCGGTAGTGCCTGGACCAGCCGGGGCCGGACTTGGCTCCGCCCCACCGGTGCCGCCGGCGGGAATGGCTGCCCCGAGCACGTCACTGCCACTGGTAAGCCCGAGTGCTGCCAGCTGGGCTGCCACATCGAAATCGACCGTCTGTTTGCCATTGGCCTCAAACGTTGCCGAGACATTGGCGGGAGCAAAACTGCCGGAAATGGAATCGGTCTGCTGGGTATAGGAAATGGTCGGCGTGAAGGTTGAGTCATACTCTTGGCCATCCGACAACACATCACTGACCGCCAG
Organism: Planctomycetota bacterium; assembly: GCA_027622795.1. GTDB lineage: Bacteria > Planctomycetota > Planctomycetia > Pirellulales > UBA1268 > CACORA01. Next base: position 2,375 of record JAQBZA010000114.1, read on the forward strand.
ATCGCCGAGGGCAAAGAAGTCGCTCACCTGGAAATTCAGGCGGTACTCGATCGTGTCACCCGCCCGGGGTGAGTCCGGGTTGGTGAGGTTGGTGAAAGACTTCTGCAGGGCAACCGAACGGGCGGTGAGGGCATACTGGGCATCCGGATCAGTCGGATCGCTTGTGATCGTCTGCTCAGTCGGGAAGTTCGGGTTGCTGCTGGTCCATTTTCCAGAGGCCTCTGAGGTATTGGTGATGACGGTTGTCCCACCGGTGCCCAGCGGGATGACGTCGGCACCGTTGGCATCCTTCTGGGCCACGTAATACCGGAACGACATCTGCACATCGGAATCCCTACCCGTGCCAACCACCTGATCGAACTGCCGTGACAGAATGCCGCCGGGCGTTACCGCGGTGGGGGTAGAAATATCGGTGATCGTCGTCGAGCCGTTCCCACTCACGGTGGTCAATGACACAAACTGCACTTCATCGGGCAGCGTGTCTTTCAAGAGAAGGTCGGTCACCGTCTGGCCGTTGGCCACTGCCATACTGACGGTGTAGGTGTGGGTGAAGTTGGGGCCGGTGGCGGTCTCGTGCTCAGGCGTGTTCGAGGTCTTTTTGATCCGGAACAGTTGCGGCTGCACCGGATCCGTTGTGGTCGCACCGATCGTCGCCACGTCGACCGTCGGATTGCCGGCAGGGTCGGTCTGGTAGCGGAAGCCACCGGTTGCCGTGATCGAATACGATTGGTTCGGCTGGGCATCGGCACTGACCAGACCGGTAAAGTCGATATCGATCGCCGGCTGATCGGGCGCATAGCTGCCAAAGGGCAGCTGGACGACCACAAGCTGGTCGCCGGCCTTCCCGGGAACGATCACGGGCGAGCCGTCCGACTTCTTGGCAAACGGATGGACAGCCTGGCCTGCCGCGTCAAATGTCAGGACCGTCGTCTGAAGTGACTGCCCCTGATAACGAACACTGCCAGGTTTAAACGTCACGCCGTTCTCTGGAGCTGGCGGCGCATCACCCATCTTTGGCATCACGATATCAACAAAGGGCGAGTAGCCAATGTCGGCGGGATTCGTCGCGGTGTTGTCGAAGGTGACGACGAGCGGAATCTCTTCGCCGATCAGCGAGGAGACCGCCGGGCCATTCACCACGGCCGAGGGAACGGCCGCCAAGGCCAGCCGCTTCTCAAACTGCTCCGCCAGCAGCTGGCTCACCCGCCGCCGCCGCTTCAGCCGGGTCGCTCCGCTCCTCGTGCGCGCACCCTCTCCCCCCGCCACCAGAGACTCCATTCGCAGCCACGCCATTCGCTTACACCTCGCTCGAGAAAACGACCTCTTTGAAACCTACCCCCCGGATTCGTCGCCTGCAAAAAATGGGCGGTCCAGGAAACCTGCCGTGGCCGTAACGGCTGCAACGCTCGTGTTTTACGGATCGGGCCCCCCCTGCCGATTTTCAGGGAGGAATCGGTTGTTCCGGTCCTAAAGCGCATTCCTGGTCGCTGTGGCGACGATTCGATACTCGGAAAACGGGAGGCGAGGGGGTCGGCGAACGCTCGACGAGCCTTGGGCGTATCCTCGCCCGGCGAGGAGACTTTTGCCGCCCCCGAGCCGGTGATTCACAGAGGCGGGGTGCGTTCTAGCAGTACGCCAAAAGATTGTTTCGGTCAGGGGGGATTCATGAGACTTCACCACCTCGGCGGGCTGTTCGCCTGCCTCCTGCTGCTTTCGAGTGGCCCGGCACGGGCTGCCACCCACGGATCCCATGCCGAGACCTACGGCATCGTGGAGTCGGTGTTTCTGCAGCGCGACAACGACGTGGGTGACCAGCCGCTGGCCACCACGCGAGATGGCGACATCCTCATCACCGGCAACGAGCCGCAATACACCGTGCAGCCGGGCCTGCGGCTCTTCTACGGCTCGATTGACGAGTGCGACACCGGCTGGGAGGCCGGCTACCTCGGCGTGTGGAGCATGTTTGCCGACACCGTCGCGACCGGGGCGAACGTGCAGGCCCCCGAGCCCTTTCCCAACCTGCCCAATGCCCAGGGCTTTGAAAACCGCACCACCGCCCGCGCGGCCTACCTTTCCACGCTCAATTCGGTGGAGACCAGCCTGATCTGGCGGTCGTGTGATGGCGGCTTCAACCGCTACGCGGATCTCCCCTGGCAGCGGTGCCGCAACTATCGCCACGGCACGTTTGACTGGCTCCTCGGCTTCCGCTGGGTCGGCCTCGACGACACCGCCACGATGAGCTACTCCGGCGGCACGATTCCTGTGCCCTCGACCTACTCCGTGCAAACGGCGTCGAACATCTTCGGCATCCAGCTCGGCCGCCGCGGCCGCATGGAGTGGGATAACTGGGCCCTCGAGGGCTGGGCGAAGGTGGTGCTGGGCGGAGCCTACCTTTCGCAGTCACAGGCCCCGATCATCGACATCATCACGCCCGACCCGGTGATTCGCAGCGGCCGCACGCGTCGCGACGGTGAGGTGGGCTTCGTCGGTGACCTCAACTGCTCGCTCGTCCGCCGCGTCACCGACGATGTGAGCATTCGCGTCGGCTACAACCTGATCTGGCTCTCCGGCGTCGCGCCGGCTCCCGATCAGTTTGACTTCTCAACGACCGCCTCGAGCGGCACCGGCCTCGATCCGGGCGGCAACGTGTTTTTGCACGGTGCGAATTTCGGCCTCGAACGCCGCTGGTAGGGATGGCTTAATTCGGCGTGAGGACGGGGCGGCTGACCGTGCCGACGCCGAGGAGTTCGACGTCGAAGACGAGTGTGGAGTTTGGCGGAATCGATCCCGTGCCCGAGGCACCGTAGGCGAGATTCGCCGGGATGATCAACTGCCGTCGGCCGCCAACCTTCATCGACGCCAGGCCTTCGGTCCAGCCCGCAATCACCTGGTTGAGCCGGAACGACGTGCCGTTGTTGCCATCAAACCGGGTGCCGTTGAGCAGTCGGCCCTCGTAGTTGACCACGACGTTGTCGGAGGACGAGGCCGGCTGGGCTCCGGTGCCCACGACGAGATCCCGATACCGCAGGCCCGAGGCCGTCGTGATGAAGGCGTTGTTACTGACAGCCGGTGGGGCCGAGGCGCGGGCCGCCCCTGCAAAGGCCGCGAGGGCTCCGGTCGGCGCTCCGGCACGATCGAGCGCGACGACGTCGTCTGACCCGCCGGCGGCCTGTGAGGCATAGAGCGTGTCGACGCGGCCATCACCAGTGGTATCGATGCCCGAGACGTAGGTGGCAGCCGTCGAGTTACCGAGCGATGCAAACGCGGCAAAGTTCGCCAGCCGCGACGCGGCCCCGGCTCGGCCGCCGTAGATTTCCGTCGCCGAGCCGCCCCGGCGGCCGCTGGCGATGATCAGATCAGGGATGCCGTCGGCATCGTAGCGGCCCGTGGCGACCGACACGCCGCCCAGAAAACCGGGCCCAAAGGGCCGCACCGTGGAGATCACCTTCGGCGCAGAGCCACTGAGATCGTAGGTTCGCACGACAGCCTCACCCGTCGGCCCGCTCCCGACGATCAGCTCGGCGCGGCCGTCTTGCTTGCCGGCATCGGTCGCCGTGCCGTTTGAGAAGGTGCCCAGATCGGCGGCGGCCACATTCGATCCGCCAAGGAAACTCGACGAGAAGGGACGGATCGTCCGCCAGGGCGTGGACTCGAAGCCACCCAGGCCGCCGGCACCGCGAAACACCCGCACTTCGCCGTCGCCCATGGCCTTTGAGGTGGCAATGTCATCTACGCCATCGCCGTCGAAATCGCCCGCGGCCAGGCTCAGCCCGCCCTTCCAGCCGTCGCCGAAGGGCCGCCCGCTGGCTGTCTGCACGTAGTCGCCACCGGCGTCTTGCGAAAACACCCGCCACTCGGCGATCCGCCCGCGACCCGACGCCGCGATCACTTCGTTGCGGCCGTCGCCATTGAGATCAGCCAGCACCGTCTGCACGCCCCCCTGGAAGCCCGGCTCGAAGGCATCGAACTCGGAGATGACGTCACCCGTGTTGGCGTCAACAATCCGGACCCGCGATGTGCTGCCCCAGCCCGCCTCATCACTCACGGCCAGCGACGCCGGAAGAAGCCGGTCTGTGTCGGTGGCAGAAACCGTCTGGCTGCCTTGGCGCGCCGTTGCGGTCGCCACCAGTTCGCCTGTTGCATCAGCAGCGATCGTGGCCACGACAGAGAACGTGGCACTCGAGCCGGCCGGGAGGTTGAGCAGCGTGTCGGGGCCCGCCGCGCCCACGACCGGGCCATTCGCACCGCCCGCGTACGCGGCCGTCCAGGTGGCCTGACTGATCGCCGCGGGGAGTGACACGTCAAGCGACGCACCGGTTGCGGCCTGATCGCCGACGTTTTCAATGACGACGGTGTAGGTCACCTGCGAGCCGGCGGTGGCATATTCCCGCTCGACGCCAGCGAAGATGTCGTTCTCGAACGATATCGCGAGATCGGCCGCCAGCATCATGCGAGCCTCGAGGGCCTCGCTGCCGCCGAGTCGTTCGCCCATGCCGAGGCCGAGCGACTCCCAGCGGCCGAGCCGCTGGAGCCCCCGCTGACGGAGCGTGCCACGACGCCGACGGGCAATGCCTGACGCAGGACGGCGAAACAGCGACAGCAGGCTCAGCAGCGGCATCGACCCGATCTCCTCGAGGCACCCGAAAACGGGGATTCCTACGCTCTGACCTACCCTACGGTTCGGTCGCCGTCAATTTTTCGGCCGAAATGCCCCCCTCACTGGAGCTGGGGATCGCCCGCCCCACCAACCGGTTGCCGGAAAATTCGGCGGCGGTATATCGTTCGGCCCAGTGTTTCCCCAGTTTTCCCTCAGGAGCCTGCCATGCCCCTTCCCGATCCCACCAAGCACGCCGCCACCTTGTTCGAGGAATTCAAGAATTTCGCCTTCAAGGGCAATGTGATCGACCTCGCCGTCGGCGTGATCATCGGTGGTGCCTTCGGCAAGATCGTGTCAAGCCTGGTGGACAACATCATCATGCCGGTGGTGAGCGTGATCATGCCGGGCGACGCCGGCTATAAGGACTGGGCGCTGAAGGTCGGCGAGAAGACGATTCCCTACGGGGCGTTTCTGGGCGACATCGTCAGTTTTCTCATCCTGGCCCTGGCGCTGTTCGTCTTTATCGTGAAGTTTCTGGGCTGGATCATGAAGAGCAAGGCTGCCGAGGCAGCTGCTCCCCCGGCCCCCACGAAAGATCAGGAGTTGCTTACCGAGATCCGCGATCTGCTGAAGAATCGGTAAGACTCGCAAAACGACGACGGGGTCGGACGCTCGAGCGTCCGACCCCGTCTTGTTTGCACAACGTGTCAGCGAGAAACTAGCAGCCGCAACGACGGCAGCCCTTGCGACGGCAGCCCTTCTTGCAGCCCGACTCGCAGCTGCCACAGGCAGCGGCTTCGCCGCAGCTGCCGCAGGCATCGCCACAGGCGGCGGCGTCACCGCAGCCACCGCACGGCACCTCGACGGCCACCATCACGCACTTCTTCACGGGCACTTCCTTCGTCACCTGGACGGGAACGCGAACGGTGTAGCTCGCGGTCTTCGTCTCGGGCACGCAGTCGTACACCGTCACGGAGTACTTCTCTTCCTTCTGCGAAGGAACCATGACCGTGTAGGAAACTTCCTTGGTCATCGTCTCCGGCACGCACTTGGTGACCTGATACTCGCGGGTGCGAGTCTCGGTCTTGCACTTCTGCACCTTGACGGTGCGGGTCCGCTCTTCCGGCACACACTTGGTGACCGTGTAGGTGCGGGTCCGCTCCTCAGGCTTGCACTTCTGCACCTTCACGGTGCGGGTCCGCTCTTCCGGCACGCACTTGGTGACGGTGTAGGTGCGGGTCCGCTGTTCCGGCACACACTTCGTGACCGTGTAGGTGCGGGTCCGCTCCTCGTCACGGCACTTGTGGACCGTGACCATGCGGGTCCGCTCCTCCGAACGGCACTTCGTGACCGTCACGGTGTGCGGCACCTCTTCGGTGACACACTGGTAGGTCGTGCAGGCGATTTCCTTCGTCTCGCACGTCGGCACCCAGACCCGCTTGCAGCACATCTTCGGCGGGCAGGGGCAGCCGCAGGCGTCGGTGCCGCAGGAAGGCACCTCGACCATCTG
>JAQBZA010000115.1 GCA_027622795.1 Planctomycetota bacterium
CCCAGCCGCTGCCGGGCGCTGCCAGGCTGCAGGTCGTCGCCCCCGGAGAGCGGGAGTTCCCGCACCGTGCCCGACACCTGAAATGCACCAATCACCACATCCCGCAGGTCGGTGTAGCGAGCCACCTCCGGGCCGGTGCCACCGCGGCGCGGCACCTCGATGAATCGGGGCGCGGCCGCTGGATCGGCATCACTTCGGCCCGTGGCCCGGATCAGTTTTTCGAGGTCACTGTAGGAGAGTTCGACCTCAGGTGTCGTCCCGAGAAGGCTGAGGGCGAAGAGGCCCGCCACGGCGGCGGCAACCAACGACCACACCAGGTTGGAGCCCCCCATCGATGAACGACGGTCGCCACCACGTTTTCCGGATCCGTCGCGTTTCTTCGCCATGCAGCGTCGTGTACTCAAGAAGGAAAGATGGCTGCCACCCGGGCGACCTGCGGTGCGTCCAGCCCTCTCATCCTACGCGGCCCCAGAGCCTGCGACAAACGCTCAGGATCTGATTGGCAATGTGGAAGTTTCACACGCCTCGGCCTACACTTTGAGGCTCGGAACGTCCGCGGTTCAATTATCCCACGCCGCCCTCCTCCCTCCGCGACCTGATCGGGATGCGGCCTTGGTTTCGTCTCCGTGCCTCCAACCGCTTCCATCATCGAAAGTTCCAGCCCAGGCGAGTCGCCACTCCAGGTGGCAGTGCTCGGTTCGACCGGAAGCATTGGCACCAGCACGCTTGACGTGATCGCGGCCTCCGCCGGGCGTTTCGCGGCCTTTCTGCTGGCCGCGCACCGCAACGTCGAACAGCTCGTGGAGCAGGCCCGGGCCTGTCGCCCGAAGTGGGTCGTTGTGATTGATCCGGATGCGGCCACCGCGATTGACGCCTCTGAGCTGCCGAGCGGTACCCGGCTGGCTGCGGGCCCCGAGGCCCTCGACGAACTGATGCACTGCCCAGAAATCGACCGGGTGGTTTCGGCAATCGTCGGAGCGGCCGGCCTCCGGAGCACATGGGCGGCACTCGAGGCTGGAAAGACCGTGGCACTGGCGAATAAAGAGACGCTCGTGATGGCCGGGCCACTCGTTACCGAGTTGGCGGCACGAACCGGCGGCCGGATCGTACCGGTCGACAGCGAGCACTCAGCGATCCATCAGGCGCTTCGCAGTGGCACTCCCGCCGAGGTGGCCCGGATCGTGCTCACCGCCAGCGGAGGACCCTTTCGACAGCGACCTGTCGAGACGCTTTCGAGTGTCTCGCGGGAAGAGGCCCTGCGGCATCCCACATGGTCGATGGGGCCGAAGATTACGATCGATTCGGCCACGATGATGAACAAGGCGTTGGAACTGATCGAGGCTCGGTGGCTCTTTGGCCTGCCGGGAGAAAAGCTCGCTGTGGTGATCCACCCGCAGTCAATCGTGCACTCGATGGTCGAGTTCGTCGATGGCTCGGTCGTGGCCCAACTCAGTCCCCCCGATATGCGGCTGCCGATCCAGTATGCATTGGCCTATCCAGAACGGTTGCCCTGTCCGGCACCGAAGTTTGATTTCACCCGAAACATCACGCTTGAATTCGAGCCCCCTGATCCGCGGCGATTTCCGGCAGTCTGCTTGGGCCATGAGGCCGCCGTGCGCGGCGGCACCTGCGGCGCCGTGCTCAATGCCGCCAATGAAGAGGCCGTGCGCGGGTTTCTCGAAGGTGAGTTGCGATTTTCCGATATCGCCGAGATTTGCCGACGGGTGCTCGATGAGCACCCGTATTCACCCGAGCCGTCGCTCGACGAAGTCCGTCGTCTTGATGGCTGGGCCAGACAGGAGGTTATGAAGTGGGCGTGTGTTTGATGACAGGTGGCACGGTCTTGTTGGCAGCCGAGTCGGCGCTTCCATGGATCCTGCAGCCCGCGAACTGGGGTGTCATTCTCCAGGTGGCCGGTGGGCTGGGATTTGTGATTTTCGTGCATGAGTTGGGGCACTTCCTGGTTGCCAAGGCCTGTGGCGTGAAGTGCGAGAAGTTTTATCTCGGCTTTGACATCGGCGGCCTGAAGATCGCCAGCTTCAAGTGGGGAGAAACCGAATATGGCATCGGTGCGCTACCGTTGGGTGGCTATGTGAAGATGCTCGGCCAGGATGACAATCCGGCTGCCGCCGTTCGCGAGGCACAGCGGGCGCGACAGGCGGAGTTTTCCGGTGACTTGCCCCCCGAGCCGACGAGCGATCCGCACCCCGCCTGGGATCCGCGCAGTTATCCGGCGCAGAGCGTACCCAAGCGGATGGCGATCATCTCGGCCGGCGTGATCATGAATGTGATTTTCGCCGTCCTCATGGCGGCGTTGGCGTTTGCACTCGGCGTGGAGGAGATGACCTGCGAGATCTCCAGCGTTCGTCCGGGCGGCGCCGCTTGGCGAGCCGGCCTCCGCACCGGCGACGAGATCACGGGGATTGCCGGCCGCACGAATCCGATCTTTTCCGACCTCCGTAATGGCGTGACCCTTGGGGATGTCGAAAAGGGTGTGGCATTCACGATTTACCGGCCCGCCGATGGCTCGACGGAGTCGGTCGTGCTCCACCCCGACACCGACCTCGGTGTCCCGACCGTCGGCGTCACGAGCCCATTTTCGATCACGCTGCCCGACACCATCTCACCAAAACTCCCGGGCGCGGCCGCCGAGGCTGAGCCTCCTTTTGTGGGCGGGGACGCGATCCGCACGGTGAATGGCAAGCCTGTTGCCAGCTATGCCGAACTGATCACGGCGCTGGCCCGCACACCGAGTGAGCCCGTCACGCTTGGCGTGCAACGCCAGGCCGACAACGCGGATGCTGGTCGTGCCTTGGAGATCGTGCTACCGCCCCAGCCGCGGCGGACGCTCGGGATCGTCATGAAAGCCGGCCCCGTGAAGGCCGTGCAGGCAGGTTCGCCGGCGGTGGCAGCCGGCTTCCGCGCCGGCGACCGGCTCGTGGCACTCAATGGTGAGCCGATCACGGATGTTCTGGGGCTCGATGCCTTGTTGCGGCACAAGGTTGGAGAGTCGGTGAAGATCAGCGTCAACCGAGATGGTGCCGAGCCGGCCACGCTCTCGGTGGTGCCACGGGAGGTCACATGGATCGAGGAACCACGATGGCCTGCCAGCCCGGTGGCGATCTCGTCATTGGGGCTGGCGGTGGCTGTCGAGACGACGATCGCTGCGATCGATGCAGGAAGTCCGGCTGAGGCGGCCGGAGTGAAGGCGGGTGAGAAAGTCATTCGGGCCCGGTTCATCGAGCCGCGCGAAACCGCCAATCCGGAAGATGCCGGCCTTGAACTTTCCGAGCGGTCACCAAGCTGGCCGTACTGGATGGCCGTGTTGCAGCAGGTCGCCCCGGAGACGCGGGTGCAGCTGGTGGTCGAAGGGGCCGATGGGCTGGCCCGTGACGTGGAACTTGACCCAGCGGCTGAGGTGGACCGGTTTGTGGTCGATCGCGGCCTGGTCTTCCAGCCGGTCTACAGGCTCGTCAAGGCTGGCTCGGTGGGAGCAGCGCTGGCCAGCGGCAGCCGGAAGGCGATCGAGGACTTGTCTCTCGTCTACCGTTTTCTCGGCAAGCTCACCAGCAGCCAGATCAGTCCGCGACTACTCGGCGGACCGATCGAGATTGCCAAGCAGGCCGGCCGCTCAGCCGAAGAGGGTTTCGGCCGGCTCCTGCTCTTTTTAACGATGCTCAGTGCAAATTTGGCAGTCGTGAATTTTCTGCCCATCCCCGTTTTGGATGGCGGGCATATGGTTTTCCTACTGTATGAATTGGTGCGTGGTAAGCCGCCAAGCGAGAACGTGGTCGCAGCGCTTTCGTATCTCGGCCTAGCCCTGATCCTCACGCTGATGATGTTCGTGTTTGGTCTCGATCTGGGATTCATTCCGAGGCGCTAACTGTGAAAGTGGTCGTCTTCGACGTGGTCGGCACGCTCGTGGAACCCTGGCCACGGGTGAGCAGGGCCTATGTGGAGGCGGGTCGGCGGCATGGCGTGGAACTTGTTGAGGATGTCGTAGCGGACCGCTTTGCCGCGGCCTGGCGTCGCCAAGAGGCGATCGATGCTGAAGCTGTTCCTGCCTTTGCGACCAGCCGACAGCGGGAAATCGAGCGCTGGCGCGAGATCGTCGAAGACGTGTTTGCGCAGGTGCCGGTCAGCGAGGCGATCTTTGCCGATCTCTGGCAACACTTTGCTCGGCCCGAGGCGTGGCGGCCACTGCCTGAAGGCGTGCAGATGGTTGAGGAGGTGAAGCGTGCTGGGGGCGAGGTGGCGCTGGCGAGCAATTTTGACGAGCGGCTGGTCGAAATCGCCCGCACGGTCAAGCCGCTGATGCTGGCCGATCATGTCTTTGCATCGTCGGAACTGGGCTGGCGAAAACCGGCGGCTGAGTTTTTCCGGGAGGTCGAGCGGCGGCTGGATCGCCAGCCGGAGGAACTCGTGCTCGTGGGCGATGATCCACGCCTCGATATCGCTGCCGCCCGGAAGGCTGGCTGGGAAGCCCGATCGATCACACCGGCCCCCGTCTGACGGAGAGTCGGCACGTGCCGCACCGTCGATCGCCTTTCAGCGACCGCTGTCTGGGCCGAAAAGGTCAAGCGACTTCATCCACTCAAGCACACGCTCCGGCCACGCATCGACAGGAAAACCTGTTTGCTTCATTCCGAACCCGTGGCCTCCCTTGGCATAGATATGAACCTCGCAGGGCACGCTGTGTTTCTTGTACTCCACCGCCAGCAAAGCACTCCCGCTGGAGCTCCACGGGTCGTCGGCAGCGTGAATCAAACACAGAGGGGGTGAACGTGGGGTTACGGTCACTGCGTCGACGAGCGGCCCCTCGGTTCCTCGGGCGACGAGGTAGGCAGGGTAAACCGCAATCGCAAATGCAGGAACCGGATTGGCAACGTCGAGCACGGAATCCGTTTCATAGGTTCGCTCAGTCCCACGCAGGCAGGTCATCAGCGTCAGGTGACCCCCCGCTGAAAAACCGAGCATCCCGATGCGGCTACGATCAAGGCCCCAGGTGTCGGCATGGTGGTGGATCAGGCCCACTGCCCGTTGGGCATCTTGCAGGGGCATTTCCGGTGGGGCCGGCACGCGATACTTCAAGAGTATGGCGGTTACACCATGGCGATTGAAAAAGTCACAAACCATTGTTCCCTCATGCTCGTAGGCGAGGATCTTGTAGCCTCCACCCGGACAGACGAGCACCGCAGCCCCGTTGGGACGCTCGGGTCGGTACACGGTGATCTGCGGCGTGCTGACATCGGTAAGCCGTACGACACCGTCGGGAGGATCTCTGGTGATTTCCCGTTCCGGTCCGAGAGAACGAGTCGCTCCCGGAGGTCCGGATGGCCAGAGGTCGAGCACCAGCCGTTCTTCCGCGCACAGGGTTGGAAGATTACTCAGCAGCGCGAACCCAATCAGCCAGCGACGGGTCAAACTCTTCGGGTTGAACATGGTCGTGTTTCTTGAGGAAGGAAGGGAACGAACGAACACCGGCGATTCTTCTGATTGGAGTCGGACGGAGGGCAACTCGTAGTAGCTCCGGTGGACTGGTATCATGATAGTTTCTCTGCGGCCCGCATTCCTGATTTGCCGAACCCCCTGTGTGCATGGATGACAAGGTTACGATCTCGTTCACGGGGAGCCGGCCGGGGCGGCCGGCGGCGTCGGGCGATGATGCCACGGCCTTTCACCTGGCTGACGGCGAGGCCGATCCTGGCTGGACGCCGCTGCAGGCGCAGGCCGGTGGTGGTCCTGGGCAGCGGTATCTGATCGGCCGCGAGCTCGGTCGCGGCGGTATGGGCGTGGTGTACGAAGGCTGGGATGCCCACCTGCAGCGGTCGGTCGCGATCAAGATCATGGATCGGGCTCAGCATGCGCGGCCGGGTGGACTGCAGCGGTTTTTTCGTGAGGCCCGCATCGCCAGTCGGCTTGAGCATCCGGGCATCATCACGATCCACGAGTTTGACGTGGCGCCAGGCGACCAGGCCTTCATCGTGATGCAGCTCCTTTCGGGCCAGACACTCAAGCGAGTGCTGGCTGACACAACCGATCGAACTGCCGCCCTGCCGGCGCTGCTGGCGGTCTTTCACGATGTCTGCCAGGCGATGGCCAACGCCCACGGGGCGGGCGTGATTCACCGCGACCTCAAGCCCTCGAACATCATGGTGGGGCCGTTTGGCGTGGTGACGGTGATGGACTGGGGCGTGGCGAAGATGCTCGACGGCGAAGACGACATCGTGGACGACGTGGACGTGACCGTGCCGCTGATGGTTGCCACTGAGGAGACGACGCAATCGCAGAGCACGATCGCCGGCACGGTGTTTGGCACGCCGTCATACCTCGCCCCTGAGCAGGCCCGCGGCGAGGTCAACCGCCTCGATCGACGGGCCGATGTGTTTGGACTCGGTAGCATTCTCTGTGAGATTCTCACTGGCACGGCCACCTTCAGCGCCCCCGATGCCGATGCCCGCTGGAAGCTGGCGGCGGCGGGCGCCACGGCCGCGGCGCTGGAGCGGCTCGACGCCTGCGGCGGCCCCTTGCCTGTCGTGATGCTCGCCAAGCGATGTCTGGCTGTTGACCCCGATGATCGGCCGGCCGATGCCCGGGAAGTCGTCGAGGTACTCACGGGGTATCTCGAATCGGGCCAGCGGCGGGCCGAGCAGGAACTCGTGCGATTCTTCGATCTCTCCGTCGACCTCTTTTGCATTGCCGGGCTCAATGGCTATTTCCAACGCACCAACGAAAATCTTCCCCGGCGGCTGGGGTTTACAACCGAGGAACTCAAGGCCCAGCGATTTGTCGAACTGGTCCATCCCGATGACCGGCAGCGGACGCTCGTCGAGATTGCGCGACTGTCGCGGGGAGAACTGACCAGTGAATTTCTCAACCGCTTCCGCTGCGCCGACGGCAGCTACCTGTGGCTGGAGTGGAATGCCCGGGCGGTGCCCGAGGAGGGCGTGATCTACGCCGCCGGCCGCGACGTGAGCGATCGGGTGGCGGCCGCCGAGCTGCGCCAGCGGCTTGAGTCGGAGCGGGCCACGCTCGCCGCCTTTGCCGCGGCGGCGGGACTTTTTTTGACAGCCCCCGGATCTCTCCGGGAGCGGCTCGACGATGTCGTGGAGGAGGGCATCGCCCAGCTCGGTGTGATCGCGATGGAGGTGTGGCAGCTTGATCCTGCCGATGACCGGCTCCTGATGTTGGCCGCCGGGGGGCCAGAGATCGAGCCCGAGGCCCGGCGATCAGGCATTGCTGTGGGCGAGGGGCCGGTGGGGGGGGTCGCCGGGGATCAGCAGCCGCGGCAGGTGGTCGCCGGCAGCGATGGCTGGCATGGATTCGATGGAGCGAGCATGGCTGGCCATGGCATCGGCAGCTTTGTCGGCTATCCGCTGCTGGTCGGCGGCCGGTCGGTGGGTGTGCTGGCTGTCTATGCGGCCGGCCCGGTGTCGGACCTGCTCGTGACCGCGATGACCGCGACGGTGGCCAGCGTGGCACTTGCCGTGGCCGCCGGCGAGATCGAATAATCCCGCCATCGGCAGGGAACCGCCATCACGCCTTCCTGTGAGCTGGTTTCCCGTGGCTGATTCTTCTCCCGGCATCTCGATTCTGATCCTCACGCTCAACGAGGAGGCCAATATCGAGGGCGTGCTCGACTCCGTGGCGGCCTTTGATGATGTGGTCGTACTCGATAGCGGTTCCACTGATCGCACGGTGGAACTCGCTCAAGCCCGTGGGGCCCGCGTGGTGCAGCGGCTGTTTGACAACTGGGCAGCCCATCACAACTGGGCGTTGGCGACGATCGACTTTCAGCAGCCGTGGATTTTCTACCTCGATGCCGACGAGCGGATGACGCCGGCACTCGAGGAGGAGATCCGCACGATCGCGGCCGATCCGCACGAAGAGCGGGTCGGGTTTTACTGCGGCGCCGCGAACTATTTTCTGGGGCGGCTCATTTCCCGGGCCTATCCACCGGTGCCAATTCTGCGGTTTTACAGGCCGCCCTTTGTGACGTATCAGCGGCTCGTCAATCCGACCACACATGTGGCCGGTCGGGTCGGACAACTGCGGAACCGCTTTCTTCATTTCACCTTCAGCAAGGGGCTCACCGAGTGGCTCGCCAAGCACAACCGATATTCCCAGGCCGAGGCGATTGAGGCAGTTGCGAGCCGAGAACGCGACACGGTTGGGGTTCGTGATTTTGTCGCCCCCAATCCGGCCACCCGGCGAGCCGCCCTCAAACGGCTGGCATGGCGGCTGCCCTTTCGGCCGCAGCTGAAATTTGTCTGGCTCTATGTCGTGTGCCGCGGGTTTCTCGATGGCTGGCCGGGCTATGTCTACTGCCGGCTGCAGGTGACGTATGAGTACTTCATCGATCTGAAGATCAAGGAGATTCAGCTCGCCAGACAGGGACGACGGATGTGACCGCGGCGATGCCGCGGGGGAGCACGAAGACAGTGCCGGGCAGAAGTCTGCTCTACTG
>JAQBZA010000116.1 GCA_027622795.1 Planctomycetota bacterium
GCCTGAGCTTGTGGTTCGGGGCAAAGACCCCGTGGTAGCGATGCCGGTGCTTCCGCGGCGGCGGGACGAGATCCGCTAAACGGTCGAGGAACTCGGGGCGGCGTGAGCTCGACGATGCCATTGGCTCCCGGCCGCGTGGACTTCCGCCCGCGACCCCGCCCGACCCAGTTAGCGGCTTTGTGCCTGGGCAGCACGTAACGGATGCGGGTGATCCGGCCGTCTGGGACGCGGATCACGGAGAGTCGTTCGAGAGCGAAGGGCGGCCGAGCGCAGTACCGCAGCAAGTGTTCGAGAGGCTGACGATAGACACGCACTTGGGGCGGTAAGAGCGTGATCCGGACACTCGCGTCGATGGAAAACCCGCTGTTCTCCCAGGCGAGCATGTCGGCGGCGGCCGCGGCGTCGAGGAGGCCCACAAGCCTGAACCACCGGATCACGCGGCGGCGGACCCGCTCGGTGAGTGCGGCCAGATCGCTCGGGGTGATCGGCCGGGCCGGCAGGAACGTCGGCGGTGCGTCCCTGCGTGTGCAGATGATCTCGCTCGGCCGGCTTCATGCGTGACCTTCCAGCCCGCGAGCGTTTTGCCGTCGAAAAGGCTCTCAAAGCCCGATTCATCGGCCTGGATCCCGGCCAAGCCGGCCGACTTCACCAACTTCCACCTCAAGGCCGAGGTGCTGACCAAGCCCGGCGCCAACGCCGGGATCTTCTTTCACACCGCCTTTCAGGAGGAGGGCTGGCCCGAGGTCGGCTACGAGATGCAGGTCAACAACTCCCACAAGGATCCGGTCCGCACCGGGAGCATCTACAACGTCGTCAAGAACTTCACCCCCCCGGCCGAGGACGACACCTGGTTCACCCAGGAACTGATCGTCAAGGGCAAGCGGATCACCGTGATCGTGGACGGCCGAGTCTTGTTCGAGTTCGTCGAACCCGACGGCGTGACCGGCAGCCGGAAGCTCTCCCACGGCACCTTCGGCCTGCAGGCCCACGACCCCGACAGCGTGGTGCACTTCCGCAATCTGCGGGTCAAGCGGCTGCCCTGACTCCCCCTTCAGGGGTGGCCCGTCGAATGGAGCGAAGATCGTTCGGCGCCGCCTGAGCGGCTGATGCCCCCTGTCCCTATTTTTTGCGGGGAAAACGGTCGTTTTTGGACGCCGCCGGCCTGGGGTGGCACTTTTCCCGATCCGGTCGGATCGACGGTTATCGGGGGTGTTCCGACCTCATTTTTCGCTTCCAAGAACTCGTCACTAGACATTTCCAGGCGGAGGGATAAATTCGCGAACGGGTCTCGCTTTTTTTCGAGTTTCGGCTCGTCAGGCCGGACGGGAGTGCGGCTCGGTTTCGGCTTCGCCGCGTTGCTCACCGCGATGAGCGACCGCGGGTGGCCGGAACCCCGAAAAGGAGGCACGATATGAAAAATCGTACGTTCAGCCGCAGACTGCCAGTTTCCGTCGCTGTATTGGGACTGGTACTCCATACGATGGTCATCAGCGCATCCGGGGCGACGGTGGTAGACGCCTCGGCCGGTTTCACGGCATTGACGAGCAGCCTGAATCCCGCCCGGTCCGAATCGGTCAATTCGGAAGTGAAGCGCAGCTGGACGTGGGATGCCAGCACCCCGCTGTACAACGGAACCCCCGCCGGCACCCGCATCTTCGGCGGGGTCAGCATCACGGCACAAAACAATCTGGTTACCACAGGGGTCGCGGTCCGAATCGATGCCGGCTCGAACCAGTTGTGGGCCGATGTCAACAACAACCTTTCTTCGGGCGGCGGGCCGTCGCAGGTCCGGGCGCTCTATCTCTGGGATTCGGCTGATTTCCTGGTGTCCGGGTACAACGCGTTTGACAACACGGCGAACAGCTCGTTCACGATCACGGCGGGAACCACGTTCGATATGTTGAGCGGCAATGGGGTAGACAGTGGCGGTTCGCGTTATGTGATCCGCGATGGCAGCACCTACTATCTTTCAAGCGTCAACGCGCTGAAAACGACAGGTACCGGCGAGACGGTCTCCATGAACGGAGCCACGGCCGGCTTGCAGTGGGCGTCCTTCGATCCCACGGAGTTTGATGCATTTACAGATCAGGACGCCGGTCTCGGCCTGACTTCGCTCGGCACGTTTACCACCCGCACGTTCGACAACGTGACGGGGGTGGGCTTCATCGGCAACACCTCCCGAGGCAGCTTCTCGCGCTTTGAGGTGGCGGACGTCGAAGTCATCCTGGTGCCGGAACCGTCCACGGCGGTGCTCGCCGGGCTGGGGCTGGCCGCGCTGGTCATGCGCCGCAGGCGCGATTCCGCCGCAAACGCCGGACGGCCGGCGCGTTCCATGAAAACTATGGCGCGGTGACCGTGCCTTTGAGATGAGCCCGGCCAATGGCACTTCCGTTAGCATCGCTCGACCGATGAGCGGCTCGTGAGTGGCGTGCTCCTGGCTCCCGGGCGTGCACCAGGCCTTTCCCGGCCCGCCTGCCTTCCCCCCTGGAGTGGCGGTTTTCTGGCTTGTGCGCCGAGTCGCTCCGAGTCCGGCGGACCGGCCGGCGGCCGGCATGCCGGTCAACCTGGGGTGAACCCCGCTCGGGATTCAGGGACGGCGTCGCGTGTCGTCGTCCCGTCGAACCGGAGCCGCCGTGATGACCGACCGGGGACGGTCCTCAGGAGCGGTGCCAAACGCCTGGTTCGGCTCCGGCCCCATCACGAAGGTCAGCTCCCCGCCGGCGACGATGTCGGCATGGGTGATGAACGACTTCCGATAGGGCTTGCCGTTCAACTCCGCCGACTGGATGTAGAGGTTCTCCGGCGAGTTGTTCGTGGCGACGATCGTGAACGTCTTGCCGTCGGGCAGGGCCAGCTTCGCCTCGTCGACGAGGGGGCTGCCGAAGACGTAGACGCCCGCCGCCGGATTGACCGGATAGATCCCCAGCGCCGAGAAGACGTACCAGGCCGACATCTGGCCGCAGTCCTCGTTGCCCGACAGGCCGTCCGGCCGGTCGGAGTAGAGGGTGGTGAGGATCTGCCGCACCAGCCGGGCCGTCTTCCACTGCTGGCCGGCGAAGGCGTAGAGGTACGTGGTGTGATGCCCGGGCTCGTTGCCGTGGGCGTATTGCCCGATCAGCCCGGAGATGTCGGCCGAGGCGCCCTCGCTCTTGACCGACTCGGCCGAGAAGAGCTGGTCGAGCTTGTCACAGAAGGGAGCCTCGCCACCGAGCAGCTCGATCAGGCCCTCGGGATCCTGGGGCACGAGCCACAGGTCGGCGGTGCGTCCAAGCCCGCTTCGGCAGCAGCCGGCACGAAGACGCCGTCGGTCACGCACGCGTGGAGATGCACGTGGTGGTGTTGGCGCTGACCGGCTGTTTCGCCGGCATCTGTTTCCGGCACGACATCGACACTTCCGACGTGCAGTTGTGGATGGCGACGCTGGTGATACAGGCGATCCCCTATGCGGCAGCAGTCGGCATGGCCATCATCAGCGCGCGCAACAAACAATGACCGTCAGCCGATCCGCGCGAACTTCACCGGCAGGTCATCGCGCGGCTTGACGATCGGCACCAGCTGGTACGGGATCGTGTAGTCCGCCGGCACGCTCCAGCGATACCGGCGCAGCATCTGGTGCAAGATCGCCTTCACCTGGATGCTGGCGAAATGCTGGCCCAGGCAGGCGTGGTGGCCGCCACCGAAGGGGATGAACTGGAAGAAGTTCTTTTTCTGCTCGGCACGCCCCGGCGAGAAGCGCTCCGGGTCGAAGGCATACGGGTTGCTCCAGTATTCCGGCAGGTAGTGGGTCAGGATCGGTGAAATGCCGACCAGTTCGCCGCGATGCAGCCTGTAGCCCCTGAACTCACAATCCTTCGCCACGCCACGCGGCATCGAGGTGAGCGGCGGATACATGCGCAGCGCCTCGTTCATGCACCACTCATGCTCGGCCAGTTCGCCAAGCTGGTCGAAATCGAGGAAGTCGCTCCCCATCGCCAGTGACTTCGCACGCAGGCGCTCCTGCCACGCGGGGTCCTTGCCCAGCGCATAGACCAGCGTGGTGAGCGTCGAGGTCGTGGTGTCGTGCGCCGCCATCATCAGGAAGATCATGTGGTCGACAATCTGCTTGTCGGTGAAGCGGCCCCCGTCCTCGGTGGTGGCGTGGCAGAACTGGCTGAAGAAGTCCGGCGACTCCCTTGCACGCTTCTCGGCGATCATGCCGTAGAAATAGTTTTCCAGGCGCTCACGCGCCTTGACGCCGCGGTACATCAACGTGCCCGGTATCGGGTCGCGGATGATTGCCATGGCGGCATCGACGGTGACCAGGAAATCACGGTTGAGCTGGCTGGCCTGTGCACCGACATCCGTGCCCATGAATATCTTCGCGCCGAGATCGAGCGTGAGTTTCTTGATCGCCGGGAACATCAGCACGCGATCACCGGTGGGGAAGCGCTCGATGCCGGCGTCGATCTCCGGGTTCATCCGGTTCAGGTATTCGACCAGCTGCGGCTTCTTGAACGCGTGCGCCATCAGTTTGCGCTGGAACCAGTGCAGGTCGCCGTCCATAATCATCACGTTGTTCGGGAACACGCGATGCAGGTGGTACCACCAGCCCCACTCGCTGGAAAACTGGTGGTCGGTGTTCTGCAGCACGAACTGGTTGGCTTCCGGCCCGTACATCAGGATCACTTCGTTGACCATGCGGGTGCGCACGACGGGCCCGTTGCGCTTGTACAACTGCTCGCTCAAGGCCAGCGGGTCCTTCAGGAAGTCGAGCGTGTAACCGAGCAGCGGGATGCCCATGTCGCGGGGGATGCGTTTGTCCCTTGCCGCGGGCTTCGGGCGGATATCCGAGAAACCCTTGAAATCACGGACGGTATCGAGGATCGAGGCCATGGCGTGCGTCTCTGCCGGAGGTTCGTTGGGCGGGGATAAACACTATGTCTCCGGTGGCCGCTCCGGACAACTGCCACCGCAAGGATGGCCCGGCCAATGGCACTTCCTCAAGCATCGCCCGACTGATGAGCGGCCCGTGAGTCGCGTGCTCCAGTCTTCCGGGGTGAGCACCAGGCCTTTCCCTCCACCAACGCGATGATCAACTCCGGCGTGTTCCAGAATGACCGTGATCGGGATGAAGGCGAACAGCCAGTTGATGGAAGGTTTGAGGCTCATCGACCGACACAGTTTCTACTGCCCACGCGCGCAAGAGACTATTGGACCTTGGCCGTATGAACCCGACTCCAGAAACCGCAGCCGACTGGTTGCCATTTCAGCGTTCGGTCACTCGGCATCCGCTCCCACGATTGGGATATCAGTGAGCGACACGGCGACGCGATCACGGGGCGCCGGGGAGAGCCGGCGCGCGAGCGCCCACAGGATAAGTCCTGCCGGCACGAAAAAGCCGACTTCCACGAACAGTCCCTTGGACCACGGGAGGCCTTGCACGCCCACGCAGAGCACTGGGTCTATCACGGCCATCAGTAGAAAAAACACGGCGACGCCCCGGGCCAACCCGGTCGCCAGGTGCCGCGGGGTCACCCGGGCCATGCGTGCCGGCAGTTCTTCGCCCAGTCGAATGAGTCCCCAGATCACCGCGGTCAGAGCGACCCAAGCGAGCGCTTCCAGCTCCTTGTGATACTGGATCATAAGCCCGCCTTTCCACCAGCCGATGAAGGCCAGCACGGCGACGGTTCCCGCAGCGAAAGTGGACCGGGCCGCGGCGCTCATCCGCGGCAGGAATTCGCGCATCACGGCGGTCGCCAGCACCGGGATGAATAAGATGCCGGCCATGTAGGATTGCGAGTAGACGACCCACGCGTCCGGGCGGCTGTCCCAGTGGGCGTCGAGCCAAGCTGGGAACCAAAACCGCAATCGATGTGTGAGGAGCGAACACACGACCAAGTCAATAAAGCCCACGGCCAGAAATGCGATGAGCAGGCGCGCCACCGAGCGAGCGAAACCGCCATCGGTGGCGGGAGTTGATTTGGGCTGGATACGCGGCACAACTTTGGCCGCGGGACGCGTCGCATCCAGGCGTTCGAAATGCCGCAGCGCGCTGTGGAGCACAAGCGACCGCGGTAGGACTCGAACCAGTCCCGCCAGCGCCGTGTTGCGCAGGCCGTGGATCGCCGACGGTTTGCGACCCAAGGCCGCGAGTGCGGTGGCAACGATCTCATCCGGCTGGGCCACGCCGCCGGGCGGATTTGTCAACGGGTCGCCGGAGCGTGCTTGAAATCGCGTGTGAGTGTGCCCCGGTGAAATCCCAAGCACTTCCACGCCGTGCTGTGCCAGCTCGGCCCAGAGCGCCTCAGCCAGGAACAAGTCGAACACCTTGGTTGCCGCGTACACGGCAAGGTGCGGCGTCGGTTGGTAAGCTGCGGTGGAAGAAACGAAGACGATCCCGCCACGGCCGCGCGCCACCATATCCGGCGCAAACGCACTGGCCAGCGAGACTGGCGCCCGGCAGTTGACGTCAACCATGCCCGCTTGATCGACAGTCTGATTCGCAAAAGGACCATAAACGGCGTAGCCGGCGTTGTTGATCAGCAATCCGACGGAGAGACCGGCCGCTTCAACGCCGGCGCGCACAACCTCAGCGGCATCGGCTTGAGCAAGGTCGGCCGACACGACCACCGCGCGAGTTTGGTGCTTGGCCTCGATGTCACGCGAGAGAGACTCCAGTCGCTCCTGACCACGGGCCACAAGAATCAAATCCATGCCGCGGGCCGCCAAAGCCCACGCGAAGGCCTCGCCAATGCCCGAGGACGCACCGGTCACCAGCGCAGCTCCTCCAAAACGTTCACTCCATGTATTCATAGGTCTCCGGTCTCAATCCGCGACCTGCCAGCGGATCTATTTTCATTTCATTCCAGAGGACAGATACGCTGGCTGGGGGCGATTCCGCTATGGGGTGTTTACCCCATAGACGGCCACCCAATATTTCTCTGTGGGTCATCCAAGCCGGCTTGGTTCATACAGCGAATGAGTGCGGGCGCACTATTGGACCTTGGTCGTATGAGCGCTACTGCGCACTGATGAGGGCTAGCCACTGCGTTTTGAAAGTCTCTGCGCCAATTGGGCGGTGGCGGCCCGATTGCGCCGGGCGAGGTCACTGCAGTGAAGCACTCACTCGCGCTTGTGTGAGGTTTCGTTTTGACGGGCAGCGGCAAGACCCGCACCAGCTCCGAAGGATAGCCCGGCCAATGGCACTTCCTCAAGCATCGCCCGAATGATGAGCGGCCCGTGAGTCGCGTGCTCCAGTCTCCCGGGTGAGCACCAGGCCTTTCCCTGTCCGCCGCTGCGGCGGCCAGCTCGGGCACCATGCTCTGGCGGGAACGTCTCGGCGCAGGGTCCCGGTAGTTTCCAGCCTGCGTCCGCCGCCGACGAGGCGCCTTGCAGCACCCACGGGCCCCGGCCTAGACTCCCCTCGTCGAGGGAGGCGGACGTCGGCGTCGAGGGAGTGGTGCGGCATTGCTGATGCACGAGTCGCTGTCGTTTCGTCTGAGCCCTGCGGTGCTGCGGGCGGGCCTGTTGCTGGCAGCACCGCTTGCCGTTCTGGGCTGCAGCCAACGGTCGGTTCCAACCCATCCCCTGGCGGTGATCGCCGCGGAACTCGATGAGGCGGTCGCCGCGGCTGCGGCAGGGGGCGGCAGCGACCGGATCCGAGACCTGCTGGCCCACGAACTCCCCGACGTGCGGGCGATGGCGGCCCAGGCGGCGGCCGCCGCCGGTGCCTGGGAATGCATGCCGGTCCTGATCGAACTGATCGAGGACGAGGAGCATGCCGTCGCGGCCCGGGCAGCCGCGGCCTGCGCCGCGCTCCTGGGCATGGATCACGGCCATGACGCTAAGGCCTCGCCTGACGAACAGGCGAAGACCAAACAGTCGATTCGCCAGGCCTACGAGACGATGAACAAAAATCCGCCGCCGCAGTACCGGAAGTGACTCACGCGGGCGAGCGGCCTCCTTGCGAAAGGAACGAGCGATGACCACCAAACCCGCCTCCCGAACCGCAGCAAAAGATCGAGCCCGTCCACCGGCTCGGGCCGCCGGCATGACGCTCGTCGAGATGCTCGTCGTGATCGCGATCATCGCGCTGCTCGTGGCCTTGCTCCTGCCGGCAGTGCAGGGCGCGCGGGAGGCGGCCCGCCGGACGCAATGCGGCAACAACCTCCGGCAGATCGGGATCGCCTATCACCATTTCCTTGCCGAGCCGGCTCCGATCGGGCTCACTCCCGACGGCTGGATCAAGACGCTCAAGACCTACGCCGAGCAGAGCCACGCGACCTGGCTCTGCCCCAGCGACGACCCGACCGACGGCTTCGGCGAGGTCGAAGGCAGCCTCCACATCCGCAACCGGGGCTTCGCCGAGTATGGCGGCAGCCACCGCAGCCGTTTCTAAACGCCGAGG
This sequence comes from Planctomycetota bacterium, assembly GCA_027622795.1. Taxonomy (GTDB): domain Bacteria; phylum Planctomycetota; class Planctomycetia; order Pirellulales; family UBA1268; genus CACORA01. Next base: position 8,387 of record JAQBZA010000116.1, read on the forward strand.
GAAGGCTAGGTCGGCCGATGGCACTTCGGCAAGCGACG
>JAQBZA010000117.1 GCA_027622795.1 Planctomycetota bacterium
TGGAGGTCACAGGTTCGAATCCTGTGCTGCCCACTGGACGGTTTTCTGAAACCGGCGCGATCCTCGACGAACCCGCGGTAACCTGAGTGGCTGCCGCGGGTTTGGTCGTTTTTCGGGATGCGGCCTCGGAGCGTGATGCAGGACGTGGAGGTGAACAAAGCACCTCAATCGGGCCCCGGAAAACGAGGCCGCTTGCGTTCATTGTGCTACGATCCATCGTCCCGTGAGAGTTCGGTGGGTCCTGACTTCAGCGAGGCGGTATCGTGAACATCACAATCGTGGTCGGCAGTCACCGAAAAGATAGCCAGTCCAGCCGAGTCGGGAAATACATCGCGGAAGACCTGGCCCATATCGATCCTGCCGTGACTGTTAACACCATTGACCTCGCAGAGAATCCTCTGCCGTTGTGGGACGAGAGCGTTTGGAGGGGCGACAGCGAATACGCTGCTCTCTGGAAGCCCTACCGAGACACAATGCGGAAAGCCGATGGTTTTGTGATCATTGCGCCGGAATGGGCCGGGATGGTGCCCCCAGGCCTCAAAAACCTGCTGTTGTTCGCCGGCCCCCGCGAAGTCGGTCACAAGCCAGCACTCATCATCGCCGTTTCAGCTTCGCGGGGAGGGAGTTATCCAGTGAACGAATTAAGAACGAGTGGCTACAAAAATAGTCGATTGCTCTACATCCCGGAACATGTTCTTGTGCAGGACGTAGCCGATGTGCTGGTGGAAGAGAAGCCTGCCAGCGACCGCGATGCATGGCTCCGCCGACGCATCGAGTTCGCCGACCGTATTCTGTTGGAATATGCCAAGGCCCTTGCCCCAATCCGTTCACGTGGCCTGACCGAGCATGCCGATTTTCCCTACGGGATGTGACGCGACTCTTGGAGTTGTCGGACGTCGATCGGACCGTGCCGCCGCATTGGATGAAATCTTTCTGGGCCGGCCCGACCTTGGTGATGGGTCGGTGAGTTCCTGCGAGAAATCCATTGCTTGCTGGAGGTTCCCTGCCGAGATATGGGTTGTCGGACCGGTCTGTTGATGGCGCTCCTCGAGCATTCGCCGACCCTCTCGCCTACCTTTTTCAGGTTGGCGCATTGTTGCTACAGCCCTGCGCGGAAGCGCGCTGGCTCAGTACTTGTTGTTGCAGCTGTTGCAAATTCTGGGAACCTGATTTGCCCCAAATGAGTTGCAGAGAATGCAACGATTGCTGAATTTGTTGTTACAACTAGTGCAAATTCGCGGCACCTGACTGGCACCAAACGAATTGCAGAGGATGCACTTGCTGCGAAACTTGTTATCGCAACTGGTGCAGATTCGTGGCACATGATTCGCCCCAAACGAACTACACAAAATGCACTTGTTCCCGACAAGCACCGGCGCCGGTGCGGCGATGCTGGTGGTTTGGACTGAAGCCCACAGTAGGCCCAGAAGCATTGCGGCACCGAACCCCAGGCGAATAGTCCAGGTTTGATAAAGCATCAGTGTCTCCCTGCAACGATTTGAACGACGGTAAACACACCCGATCCGTGGGATCGATCAATCACTTTATTCGTTCGCGACACGGCGCTGCAACCCAGAGGGGGGGCATGCGGAATGCCCAGATCGTTGCACGCCACCGCGTGCAACGCCCCCATCAAGCAGCCGCGGCGTGAATTATCTATGCCTCAAGGAGAATTCCCCTGATGCATCTCCCCCTGCGTGTCGTCTGCGTGCTGGCTTTCGGAGTTCTTTGTGCTCCTTCTGGCTTTGGTCAGGCCGTGGCGACCAAGCCGGCTCCAAAACCGCAGAGCGCGGCCGATTCCAAGGCATCGGTGACACCCGTACCGCGGGATGCGAAGTGGATGGCACGGCATGGGCTGATCAACTCCCGAGCTGTTCCGGGGACTGTAGACGTGATTTTCCTTGGCGACTCGATCACCCAGGGTTGGGAAGGAGCGGGCAAGGAGGCATGGGCGACCCATTTCGCGGCCCTCAAGCCGATGAACGCAGGCATTGGAGGTGATCGCACACAGCATGTCCTTTGGAGGCTCGACAACGGAAATGTTGACGGGATCACACCCAAGGTCGCCGTGCTCATGATTGGGACGAACAATTCCGGCACGGACACGTCCGAACAGATCGCCGCTGGGATCCGGGCGATCGTGGCCAAGTTGCGGGAAAAACTCCCCGCCACGAAGGTTCTGGTTCTCGGCATCTTTCCCCGCGGGGCCGGTCCTGACGACACGAGGCGGCTGGTGAACGTCGGTGCGAATGAACTCGTCAAGAGCATTGACGACGGAAAGAGCGTCTTCTACCTCGACATCGGCCCGAAGTTCCTCACTGCTGACGGAGTCCTTGAGAAGCGGATCATGCCCGATCTACTTCACCTCAGCCCCGAGGGCTATGAAATCTGGGCGACGGCCATCCGGCCGAAGCTTGATGAACTCCTCCGAACTCCTCATTGAGTGACAGGCTTGCGGGAGTGTGTGGAGCCCGACGCCTGGCACACAAGCGCGTGGCAGGACCATGGGTTCAGTACCGCGGCGTGGACCTGTCGATTTCTGTCGACCAGGCGTCGATACCGCCGGTCATGGTTTGTGCACCGTTGAATCCCTGTGCCCGCAGCCAGCGAGTCACGCGAAGGCTGCGGACACCATGATGACAGTGGACAACGACCCGCTGGTCGCGGTGAAGGGCGAGAAGATCAAGCCGTGAGGCTACGTCAGCCATCGGCATGAGTAGAGCCCCTGGAATGTTGGCGATGGCGTGTTCATCGGGTTCGCGGCAATCGAGAAGGAGAAAGGCTGCTCCGGCGTCGCGGAGCCCTTTCACGGCTTGGACATCGATCTCAAGAGGGAGTTCGGAAATCATCGCCTGATCGTAGTCGCCAGCACTGTCGGCACCAGTCTGGCCCCGTCGCGGGCTTTTTGGCGGGGTTCCAGATGGCCTTCAAGCCCACATTGACGAGGCCCCAACGAAGCCAATAGGATTTTGCTTGAGGGGAAATTTTTTCCAGCCAATTATCATTCCCAATGCTGGGAACCAATTTCATCCGTCCCACTTGTTCAGAAAGGGAGCACATGTTGAAAACACAGCGTCGAGGATCGTTGTCGGGCTTTACGCTTGTCGAACTCTTGGTGGTCATCGCGATCATCGGGGTGCTCATCGGTTTGCTCCTTCCGGCCGTCAGGCTGCCAGAGAGTCAGCAAGACGAGCCTCATGCTCCAACAATCTCAAGCAACTTGGGCTTGCCGCCCACGGCTTTTTGGATGCCAACAAGACGTTCCCTGCTTGGATGGTCGGCCCTAAAGCCGGAGTGACATGGCAGAACTGGGAGAATACGAACGGTCACTACCTGCTCCTTCCCTTCATGGAGGAAAGTGCGCTCTTCAACCAGATGACAGACGCTCTTGATGATGCAAGTTGTGGAACTCTCTACTCACTTTCCCAACGCCGGATCAGCGCGTTCGATTGCCCGACTGATCTGCCATTCGGGAATCCTGCTCAAGGCCCTTCAAACTATGGGTTTTCGACGGGGAGTTCGATGCACACTGGCGCGGCCTCAATCACAAGTGCCAATGGCTTCACGCACCGGAGCACAACTGGTGGCAACAATCCCCGCACGGCGACCCAACAGTATCATCCAGGGTTCGGGTCGGAGGAGTTTGTTGATGGGCTGTCAAAGACAATCATGGCCTCGGAAATTCTTGCCGGTGACAACACTGGGTCTGCTTCCTTCCCAAGAAATTACAAGCGTGGTCTCACTCTGTCGGTAGCCGATCGAAACTTCCCGACAGCGGCTGAGTTAAGTTCACTCGGACCGACGATCTCGGGAAGCGGTGAATGGCGGGGCAACAACGGCAATCAGTGGGGCTGGCCCGGTCACGGGAACTCTCTGATCAATTGCGCAGCCCCGCCGAACTGGCCGTTTCCTTCAGGGGGTGAAGGTACGCCAGGTATGGCGTTTGACGGTGGGTGGGGCTTCTTTCCCCCGCGGAGTCGGCATCAGGGTGGCGTGAATGCCGTCTTTTCCGATGGCGCCATCGCCTTTATCAACGACACCGTGGCGCTGGTGGCGTTTCAACGTCTCGGGAATCGGAGAGACGGTCAGGTTGCCAACTGGCCCTGATCGCTTGCGAAGCATTGGTACTCGAATCGAAAAGGGCTTGATCCATGTCTTGCTGGCATTCTGATCGCGTGCGGATTGTAGCTGTGTCACTCGTGTGCGCCGTCGGCTTGGGCTGCAGTCCTGGCGTGGTGCAGGATCAAAAACTCCAAGCGAATGCCCCCGACCCGATTGCCGATGCGAGAAGTCTGCTGCAAAGTTACAGTGAAAATCCTGTGGTCGGGAGTGAGGCTTCCGAGTTTGGCGACCTGATCGCAAAAGTCACTGCTGTCGATCCAGGTAAAGGCGCGGCCCTGAAGGCTTTTTTGGACGGCGTGACAAAGACAGGGAAAGTCAATCGTTCAGAAACGAAAAAACTTCTCGCCGACTTTGAGTAGGGTGGCCCTCGCGTTCGCCGTCCCGAATCACACGCCCTCAAGATGCCCCGTGCTGTCCCCGAGACGTTCCGTGTGGACCCCGAGCCGGTCGAGAAGGGTGAGATAGAGATTCGTCATCGGCGTCTTGGCCGCCACGCGGATGTGCCGGCCTGGCTGCAAGGAGCCGCCACCGCCGCCTGCCAGGAGGATCGGTAAATCATCATGGTTGTGGCGGTTGCCGTCACCAATTCCACTGCCATACACGATCATGGAGTGGTCGAGCAACGTGCCCTCTCCTTCTCGAACAGCTGCAAGCGCATCGAGAAAGTAGGCCAACTGCGTCACATGGAACCGGTTGATTCGCCGGATTTTCTCTTGTTTGGCAGGATCGTTGCCATGGTGAGAAAGATTGTGGTGCCCCTCGGGCACGTCCATGAATGCGTAGCTTCGATTGCTTCCCTCGTTCGCAAAGACGAATGTGGCCACTCGTGTGGTGTCCGTGCGCCAAGCGAGTGCAAGCACATCGGCCAGCAATCGCAGATGTGCTTCGTAGTCGGAGGGGACGCCCTCAGGGCATTCAAAGCCCAGTGATGCGGGGTCGTGTGACTTGCCCGCATTCTCGATCCGCCGTTCGGTTTCCCGAACCGCGGTGAAGTATTCATCGAGTTTGCGACGGTCAGCCCCGCCAAGCCGTCCCTCAAGTCGCTGGGCGTCTTCCGCAACGAAGTCGAGGATGCTCTTGTGGGCCACCCGTCGAGCCACCCGCTGCGCCTCAGTTTCACCGGGTCGGCCGTCGGAAAAAAGCCGCTCGAAGATAAGTCGCGGATTGTTTTCCTTGGGGACTGGCTGCGTTTCACTCTTCCAGGCGATGTTGGCAGAATAGGCACAACTGTAGCCGGAATCGCAGTTGCCCGATTGCCCACCAGCATCAGCGCCAATTTCAAGTGAGGGAAAGCGGGTCTGCCGACCGAGATGCGCGGCGGCGAGTTGGTCGACGGAGATGCCCGCGCGGATGTCAGCCCCAAACGTTTTCTTGGCCTGGGTCCCGGTGAGGAAAGTCGTCAGGGCGCGCGCGTGATCACCGCCACCGTCGCCATTGGCGTTGGCCTTCAAATGGGCAAGGCCACTGATGATCGTCAAGCGGTCGCGGTGCGCAGCGAGCGGTTGCAAAATCCATGGCAGGTCAAATGCCGAACCTTCACTGGTCGGTGTCCAGTCGGGCATGTGCTTACCGTTCGGCACATACAGAAAGCCGATTCGGACTGGGGGAGTCTCCACGGCCGCTGCAGCGCCACGGCTGGGAGCCATGGCCTCCAAAAGCGGCAAGGACACCGCCGTGCCGAGACCCCGGAGAACTGTCCGCCGCGAGAGCATCCTACCCACGACATCACCTCCTCGTTCCGGATGAAGTAGCCGAATCGCTTGTGCCGATCAAACTGATTGAGTCTGTAACTAGTATCCACTCGATTTTAGATTGTGCAGCCCCCGATCCCACGGGAAACGGCTGCTATTGTGGACCGCCGACAGTCGATCTTTGTTTATCGGTCCGCTGGAGCCTCACGCTGTCGAAAAGCCGGGCTCTTCACGATTTCCGCAACCAGCACAGAAAACCGATCCGCACCGTCCCGGCAGCGGTCAGCGATCCGCTCGATCGCGCAGGCGTCGTACCACTCGAGGCCGCGGCCCAGCGCGTAGGTGAGCAATTTCTCGGCAATGCATCGACGAAAATCATGCTCACGTTCGCGGAGCAGGGTTTTGAGTTCACCAGGGCCACTGAACGCCCGGCCGTCGGGGAGTTCGCCCGACGGGTCGATCTCGCTTTCACCGTCGAAGGTTCGCCACGCACCGATCGGATCGTAATTCTCCAAGCCAAAGCCGAGGGGATCCATCAGCTTGTGGCAGGCCGCACACCCGGGGTCGGCGCGATGCTGCTCCATCCGCTGACGGAGAGTGCCGGTGAGTGGCTTCTGGGCAGTGGCTTCCGGAAGATCGGGCACGTTCGGCGGCGCCGGTGGAGGGGGTGCCGCAAAGAGATTTTCAAGAATCCACTTGCCACGCTTGACCGGGCTTGTGCGGGTCGGATTACTCGTCACGGCGAGGATCGCGGCCTGGCCGAGGAGTCCACCTCGCGTGGTCCTGTCCACAGAAACTCGTACGAACGCCTCCGGATCATTGTCCAAAACCTCCACGTCGGTCAACCCATAGTGCTTCGCGAGCCGGGCGTTCACGAACGTTGAGTCGGCGTCGAGGAGTTCGAGAATGCTGCGATCCTCCGCCACGATTGACCAAAAAAATTCCTCTGTTTCACGCCGCATGGCCCTTCGCAATGGCTCGTCGAAGTCGGGAAACTGCTTTCCGTCGGGAGTGAAAGAGTCAAGCGATCGTAGTTGGAGCCACTGCCCGGCAAAGTTGTCAACGAGGGCTCGGGCTTTTGGGTCGCGTAGCATCCGTAATGCCGCTGCAACGAGCTGTTCGTCGGTATGAAGCTGCCCAGCAAGCGCAGCCTGAAAAAGATCATCATCCGGCATGCTGCTCCACAGGAAATACGAGAGCCGAGATGCGAGTTCAATGTCATCGAGGTCTCGTACCGCGCCGGGTGGCGGGTCGGTTTCAATGCGAAAGAGAAAAGACGGAGAGACCAGCAACGCCGAGAGGACGATTCGCAACGCCTGTTCCGGGCTCTCGCCCCGGTCTCGCGAGGCATCGAACAGGGTCATGAGAGCGTCAAGTTCCGCCGGCAGGGCCTGACGGCGAAATGCACGTGAGGCATACGGCTTCACAAGTTCGCTCGCTGTGGTGCGTTGTGACAGCCGATCGGCCTGTGGGTCGATTGGCTTCCGGAAGAATCGCCGATGTGGTTCGGGGTAGTGCTCGGGTGGTAGGCCAATCGGCCCAACCACATCAATGTGCCTCACATGAAGGTTGCGGTCGCGGTTCTTCGGGTCGGGGTCATCTGGCCGGTAGTAGTCGTTGAGAAATGCAGCGGCGATCGTATGGCGGCCGGCTGCCACCTCGATGTGCGTCACATACTCGCGGGGGTCACCGCGACGATTGGGGACGTCAAAGATCCTGTGGTCACTGCCGTCAAGTCGCACCGCCATGCGGACGGGGTCGGGGCCAGCCTGATCACCGGCGGCCTGAATGCGAATGATGAATTCAGCCTTTGCCGGCGACCCGAATTCACCAGTCACCTGCCCGGTAGATGGCAGTGTTTTTCCAGGAAAGCGCTGGCCAGTGGCATTGGCCTCGTCGGCGATGAAAATGACTTCGTGAGCAATCTGCTCGGCGGCGGCGAGGTACCGCTCCAGCAGCACGGGCGGCAAGGTAAGGACGTCGCCGATGTGGTCAAACCCGTAGCCGATGTCGTCGGCCGGAAAATCAACCGCGGGGCGAGCCTTCACACCAAACAGGTCGCGCACCGTGTTGTCGTACTCGGCGCGATTCAGCCGCCGGAGCGTCACCCGGCCAGGTCTTTCGCCGGCGGAACAATCTGGCACGAGCGCGAATTCTGAAATCCAGCGTGCAATGGTGTCCCGTTCTTCTTGGCTCGGCTGCGACATGTCTGCAGGCGGCATCACACCGGCCTCAATCTGGCGGAGTGCCTTTTGCCATGCGGCGCGGTCGGTCGTTCTAGCCGTCGCCTCGGTCAGTCGGTCGAAGCCGACGCCGCCGGCCGGCGATTCACCGGTATGACAATCGCCGCAATAGTGGCCAAGGAGCGGTTTCACAGCCGTGGTGAACGCCGGCGGAGGGGCTGCGTTCGCGGGCCCAATGCCAATCAGCAGCACGACCATTGCGCAAGCCCGCACGGACATGGACCTCGCACAGGCGATTCCGGATGCGCAAAGCATTGAGTGACCCCAAGCGACGCTGGACAACAGCGATGGAGGAGGAAGGCG
>JAQBZA010000118.1 GCA_027622795.1 Planctomycetota bacterium
CGCGACGGGCATTGTGATGCAGTGCCAGGATGAGAAGAGCCAGCACAAGAATCTTGCCAAGGCGCTTCGCGTGCTCAAAACGCGGCTCTATGAACATGAGCGGCAGATCGAGCATGCGAAGCGATCGGCTGAGCGAAAGGGCCTCGTCGGCTCAGGCGACCGCAGCCAGCGAATCCGCACCTACAACTATCCACAAAACCGGGTCACCGACCACCGCATCAATGAGAGCTTCACGCTCGACCAGGTGATGGCCGGTCGGCTCGGGCTCGTGGTCGAGGCCATCGAGGAATTCGCCCGTCGACAGCGGCGGGCGGCGATGGAAGGGGCGGCCCCACATGGGTGAAAAACCCTCCGGCGACGATTCCTGGACCGTGGGCCGCCTGCTCACCTGGACCACCGACTGGCTCGGCAGCCGGGGGAGCGAGTCGCCGCGGCTCGATGCGGAGGTGCTGCTGGCCCATGTGCGGGGATGCCCGCGGATTTTGCTCTATGCGACGTTTGATCAGGTCGTGGACGATGCGGCGAGGAGTCGCTTTCGTGAACTCGTGAAGCGGCGCGGCGGTGGCGAACCGGTGGCCTACCTCGTGGGAAGCAAGGAGTTTTTTTCGCTCGACTTCGCCGTGTCGCCCGCGGTACTTGTGCCACGCCCTGAGACAGAAGGCCTCGTTGTGCGGGTGCTCGATCTCTGCAAGGAACGGCCGGCCACTCTTCCACCCCCACGCATCATCGACGTCGGCACCGGATCAGGGGCGATCGCGGTCACGCTAGCCAAGCAACTGCCCACCGCAGAGATCATTGCAACTGACATCTCGGCTGCGGCTCTGGCGGTGGCCCGAGCGAATGCGGCGCGCCATGGTGTGGCAGACCGGGTGACGTTCGCAGAATGTGACCTGCTCGAGTGCTCAGAGGGGGCGGGCCCGTGGGACGTCATCGTAAGCAATCCGCCCTATGTCCGTGAGGACGAGTTTGCATCGCTGCCCGATGCCGTGCGACTCCATGAGCCGCGGCAGGCGCTCGTGGGCGGAGAAACGGGCGTGGAGGTGATCCACCGGCTGGCGAGCCAGGCGGCGGAACGGCTTGCAACTGGTGGCTGGATCCTCATCGAAATCGGCCCGAGCACTGCCGCTGCGGCCCGGGAGGTGATCGCGGCTGTTGCTGGGCTCGAACCTGGCCCCACGCTCAACGATCTGGCGGGCCTGCCCCGCATCGTGCAGGCCCGCCGAAAATGATCTTGATGGCGTCATCGACCTCGTTACCATTCTTCATGGGGTTGATGATCTTTTCGAGAAGAGTCATTCTGAACTTACGATCAGGGAATGCTTACAAGGAATTCGTCTTATGAAACCGCACGTCACTATTACACGGCGGTGGGGCTTTACGCTCGTCGAGTTGCTCGTCGTGATCGCCATTATCGGAGTGTTGATAGGACTTCTTCTGCCCGCAGTTCAGGCAGCACGTGAAGCAGCACGTCGCAGCGGTTGTGTGAACAACGTGAAGCAGTTGGCTCTTGCGATGCATGGATACCACGATGCAAACATGAAGTTTCCGGCGAATCAACAGCAAGTCGGGGTCAATGTGTGGGAGTCCCTGAGTGCGACTTTTTGGATTCTGCCGTTTCTTGAGGAAACAGCGGTCTTTTCCTCAGTCACCATTCCATCCAATGCACCCCCGCAAGGTCAGTCTGCAGCAGGATCAGGAAATGCAACAAACTGGAGCAACGCTCGAAGCAATGCCATGAATACACGCATTCCGGCGATGATGTGTGCATCGGCTCTGCCTGGACGATCGAGAAGTGAGGACCCGAGAAATTGGGGAGGTCCCGGATCAAATTATGGCTGGTGTTACGGGAGTCGTGTCTATGCAAATTGGGATAACAGTTCGAATGGATTGATCGCCCAGCGGTCGCAAAAGGCGATGAGTGAAGCAACAGATGGGCTGTCCAAGACCATTCTCGTCGGGGAGTTCTTGTCGGGGGCTCCCGCAACCGGGCAGACGGGTGGCCCGGGGACCTATCCGAACGATATTTTTTATGCCGGAGACGGGGTTTTCAGCGCAGTGGTGAACAAGGACTTTGCCACCAAGGCGGAGCTTGATGCGATAGGCGCGGCGGCTAAAAACAGTCCCGTCGGGGTGATGGCAAACAATGGCACATTGCCATTGTGGTATTCGGCCGGTCAGTCAGCATTCAATGCCGCGGCGCCACCAAACTGGAGTTGGCCGACCGCGGGCGGCAATTGTTGCCCCGGGGGTGCTCATGACTGGGCGACCGGCGTGATCCCTCCGCGAAGCAGGCATCCGGGCGTTGTCTGCATTGGGATGGGTGATGGAGCGGCGAGAGTGATCGGTGACTCGATCAATATTCTGACATTTCAGCAACTCGGGTCTGCGAGCGATGGGGCGGCAGTCGGTGACTTTTAATCGGGAGCCTGAATCCATGCGTACCCACTGCACCGCCGCCGCGTTATTACTCATGTCGTTCACCGGATGTGGCAGCGTCGGTGAAGAATCCATTCCAGTTGCAAAGCATGACCCGCTGGCCAACGTGAGGTCGACTCTGCTGAACTATGCCAACGGACAGCCACTGGCGAGCGAGGTTGCAAGTTTTGGTTCATTGGTCGAAGAGGTGAGGGGCATCGATCCGCAGAAGGCCGAACTTCTGGAAGGCGGTCTTCAGGATTTGACGACACGATCAGGCGCGAGTCTTCGCTCAAAAGCCAAAGAGTTGATCCGGAAACTGGGCCTTGATAGTCCTGGCCAGGCTGAGTGAAAGAGGGGCAGGTGGTCGTTCGGTGCAAGATGAGCGCATACGGTATGCACGCTTCTTTACCTGCGTGTGGAGTGTTGTGTGGATCCTGTCCGGCTGCCGCCCTGCCCCCACACCAGTGACTCTTGAGGGTGAGGTGGTCTACAATGGAATGCCGGTGGATGGAGGGATTCTTTGCTTGCTTCCGGATGAGTCAGGAGGGCACGAGGCCGGAGCTTACATCAAAAACGGTCAGTTTCAGGTGTACGCTGAAACGGAACTGAGGCCCGGGCGATACCGGGTCGAAATACGGTGGGCAAAACCCACCGGAGAAAAAGTCGAGGAGCCGACCTACGGTCAGTCACCAGATATCGTTGAGCAAGTAATTCCATCACAATTCAATGATGAGTCGGTGTTGTGGCTTGACGTTGTCGATGGTAGGAACTCAGTTTTGTTTTGGCTCGGCGATTGAACGGCTGAAAACGCATGTTTTTGCATGGGTGCGGGATGTGACCTATCCTCCGAGAGAGGTTTTGTCCACTAGTCACTCCATGGTCAATCCGTGACGGCTTCATTCCATTCCCATCCGTGTCTGGGTGTCGTCGTGTTTGCGACGGTGCTGTCGTTGACCACCGGCTGCCGCCCTGGTGCCTTCGATGGCCCCGCCAGCAGGCGGCAGGCCGGCCCGCCGGCGGTCACGATCGCCTCGCCCCTGGCCATCAAGACGATCGACTGGGATCCCTACACCGGTCGACTGGCACCTATCGAGGAGGTGGAGGTGCGGGCCCGCGTCAACGGCTACCTGATGTCGCATCACTTCGAAGAAGGCCAGCCGGTCGAGCAGGGGCAACTGCTCTTTGTGATCGACCCGCGGCCCTATGAGGCCACCCTCGCTCGAACACGGGCCGCGCAGGAAGAGGCGGAGGCGATGCTCAACGCCGCCACCGCCAAGGTCCGCGAGGCCGAGGCCAAACGCAAGCAGGTGCAGGCCCGGCTCGAGCTCGCCCGCGCCCGGCTCAAGCGGGCCCGTCGCCTCGCCCCCACCGGCGCGATCAGTGAAGACGAGATCGACGAGATCGTGGCCACGGAGCAGCAGGCCGAGGCCGACGAGTTTGCAGCGGTTGCCGAAATCGAATCGGCCCGCGCGGCCGTGGCCGCCGCTGAGGCGGTGATCGCCACCACCGAGGCGGCTGTCACGGCCGCCGAGCTCGACGTCGGCTACTGTCGGATTACGGCCCCGATCGCCGGCCGCATCGGTCGGCGTCTCGTCACCGAGGGCAACCTGGTCACCGGTGGCGAAGGCTCGGCCCTGCTCACCACGATCGTCACCACCAATCCGATTCATGCCTACTTCGATGCCGATGAGCAGGCCCTGCTCAAATACATCCGGCTCGACCAGCAGAACAAGCGGATGATCTCCCGTGACGTGAAAAATCCCGTCTTCATGGCGCTCGTCGACGAGCCGGGCTATCCACACGAAGGCTACATCGACTTCGTTGATAACCGCGTCGATGCCGCGACAGGATCGATTCGGGCGCGGGCCATCTTCCCCAATGACGACGAGTCGCTCGTGCCGGGCGTGTTCGTGCGGATCCAGGTGCCGGGCAGCGGTGTGGCCGAGCGGCTGCTCCTCCCCGATGCGGTGATCTCGATCGATCAATCGTCGAAGTTTGTCTATGTGGTCGATGACGCGAATGTCGTGCAGGTCCGCCGCATCACGACAGGCGACCTCGCCAAGGGGCTGCGGGTGATCACCGACGGCCTCGACGGCAGCGAGTCGGTGGTGATCAAGGGCGTGCAGCGGTGTCGGCCGGGCCAGCCCGTGGAGCCGACGCGGGAAACGCTCGAGCCGGGCCCCGATCTCGGTCTGCCCGACACCTATGAGCCTGTGCCGCGGGAGCAATGGCTCCGGCCGGCCGCACCGGCCTCCCCGCCGGCTAGGCTGCCCGTGGAGCCGCCAGCTTCAGGAGCGGCCTCGTGAGGTTCGCCCACTTTTTTATTGACCGGCCGATCTTTGCGACGGTGCTCTCGATCGTCGTGCTGATCGTCGGGGGCTTGAGCTACTTCGCCCTGCCGGTCTCGCAGTATCCCGAGATCGCCCTGCCGACCGTCGTCGTCACGGCCAGCTACCCCGGGGCGACGGCCGAGACGGTCGCCGAGACGGTCGCCACGCCGCTCGAGCAGGAGATCAACGGCGTTGAAAACATGCTCTACGTCGAGTCGCAATCGACCGACGATGGCCGCATGACGCTCACCGTCACCTTCGAACTCGGCACCGACATCGACCAGGCGCAGGTGCTCGTGCAAAACCGGGTGGCCCGCGCCGAGCCACGGCTGCCGGCCGAGGTGCGGCAGGGGGGCGTGGTGACCGCCAAGACCTCGCCTGAGCTGCTGCTGGTCGTGCACCTCATTTCGCCCGACGCCTCCCGCGATCAGCTCTACATCGCCAACTTCGCCTACCTGCGAATCCGCGACGTCCTCGCCCGCCTCAACGGCATCGGTGAGCTGCGGATCTTTGGTGGCTCCGAATACTCGATGCGGGTCTGGCTCGACATCGAGCGACTGGCATCGCTCGACCTCACTGCCGGCGACGTCGTGGCCGCGCTGCGGGAGCAAAACGTGCAGGTGGCGGCCGGCAAGATCGGCCAGACACCCCTGCCCCATCCGGCCGACACGGAGCTCACGATCACAAGCCAGGGCCGCCTGAAGACGGCGGAGGAGTTTGCCGACATCGTTATCAAGCGGGGAGCCGACGGCCGCCTCGCCCGGCTAGCCGACGTGGCCCGGATCGAGCTCGGCTCCCAGGATTATTCGGTCAACAGCTACCTCGACGGCAACAACGCCGTGGCCGTGCTCGTCTTCGCCCGCCCCGGCACCAACGGCGTCGAGACGGCTCATGCCGTGCAGCGGACGATGCAGGAGCTCCGGCCCAGCTTTCCGGAGGGGGTCGACTACACGATCGCCTACAACCCGACGCGATTTGTCGAGGAATCAATCGCCGAGGTCTTTGAAACGCTCTTCGTGGCGACCGCGCTGGTGGTGCTCACGGTCTTCATCTTCCTGCAGCGGTGGCAGGCCACGCTGATCCCGGTGGTCGCCATTCCGATCTCACTCGTCGGCACCTTTTCGGTGATGGCGGGCCTCGGCTTCAGCCTCAACAGCCTCTCCCTCTTCGGCCTCGTGCTGGCGATCGGCGTGGTTGTGGACGATGCCATCGTGGTGGTGGAAAATGTCGAGCGACTGATCAGTGAGGGGATGCGGCCCAAGGAGGCGACGAAGCTGGCGATGACGCAGGTCGGCTCGGCGCTCATCGCCACCACGCTCGTGCTGGTGGCGGTGTTTGTGCCGACCGCCTTCATCGGCGGCATCAGCGGCCAGTTCTACCGCCAGTTTGCGATCACGATCGCGGCCGCCACCTGCTTCAGCACACTTGTATCGCTCACGCTCACGCCGGCGATGTGCGGCCTGCTCCTCCAGCCGGCCGACGCCCCGCGGTCAACGATCACTCGGATCATCGAGCGGCTCTTCGGCTGGCTCTTCGTGCCCTTCAACATCGTTTTCACGTGGGCCAGCAATCTCTACGGCGCGATCGTGGGGCGGCTCTTGCGGCTCGGCTTCGTGATGCTTGTGCTCTATGGCGGCCTGCTCGTCGCGACCCGCGCCAGCTTCGATCTCGTGCCCACCGGCTTCATCCCCGAGCAGGACCAGGGCTACCTGATCGTGGCGGCCCAGCTGCCCGACGGTGCGTCGCTCTCCCGCACCGACGCCGTGGTGCGGCGGATCAGCGAGACCGCCCTTTCGATCGACGGCGTCAAAAATGCCGTGGCCTTCGCCGGCTTTTCCGGGGCGACGCGGACCAACGCCCCCAACGCGGCCGCCTGCTTCACGGCCCTCGAAGACGCCCGCACCCGCGCCGCCCGCGGCCGCTCGGTCGGCGTGCTGCTGGCCGAGATGCAGGCCAAGCTCAATGCCATCCAGGAGGCGCAGATCGTGGTGCTCGCCCCGCCGCCGGTGCGGGGGATCGGCAATGCCGGCGGGGTGAAGATGTATGTGCAGGATCGCAGCGGGGCGGGCTACGCCGCGCTCGGGGATGCCGCCGGCGAGATCGTGGGCTCGGCGCTTGGCCAGCTCGGGCCCCAGAGCGGCCTCGCCTTCGCCACCAGTTTCTACCGCTCGAAGACGCCGAAGCTCTATGCCGACATCGATCGCGTGCGGGCCCAGCAGCTCGACGTGCCGATGCGAAACGTCTTCGAGACGCTGCAGGTCTTTCTCGGCTCGCTCTATGTCAACGACTTCAACTATCTCGGCCGCACCTACCGCGTGACGGCCCAGGCCGATGCCCCCTACCGCGACGAGGTGGAAGACGTGCTGCGGCTCCGCACGCGAAGCGCCTCCGGCGCGATCGTGCCGCTGGGCACGATCCTCACGATGCAGTCGCGAATTGGGCCCGACCGGGTGATCCGCTACAACCTCTGCCCCGCTGCCGACGTGCAGGGCGTGACGCTGCCGGGGGCGAGCACCGGCCTGTCGATGGCGTCGCTGGAGCGGATTGCCGACGACACCCTCCCGCAGGGCTTCGCCTATGAATGGACCGACCTCGCCTATCAGCAGAAGCTGGCCGGCTCAACGGCACTCTTCATCTTTCCGCTGTCGGTGCTGTTTGTGTTTCTCACGCTCTCGGCCCAATACGAAAGCTGGCTGTTGCCGCTGGCGATCATCCTGATCGTGCCGCTGTGCCTGCTCTTCGCGTTGCTGGGCGTGTGGGTTCGCGGGATCGACAACAACGTGCTCACGCAGATCGGATTCGTGGTGTTGATCGCGCTGGCCTGCAAAAACGCGATCCTCGTGGTCGAGTTTGCCAAGACGCTCGAAGACGAAGGCCGCGATCGGTTTGCGGCGGCGGTGGAGGCCTGCCGGATCCGGCTGCGAGCGATTCTGATGACCGCCTTTTCGTTCGTGCTTGGTGTGATCCCGCTCTTGGTGGCGACGGGAGCGGGGGCGGAGATGCGGCGGGCTCTCGGCACGACCGTCTTCGCCGGCATGCTGGGCGTGACGCTCTTAGGACTGTTCCTGACGCCCGTCTTCTACGTCCTTCTGCGGGGTCTGCATCGTCGCGGGTGATTCCAGTGCCAGCAGCGGTCACACGCACGGTAGAAAAGCCGGTAGTGACCATGGGTCTGCAGCCGACCACATGGAGAACCGCCATGCACCGTCCCGCCTGTCGTATCGCCCGACTTACAGCCTTCGGTGTCGCATGGCTCTCGGTCACCGCGAGCCCGTGGGCCTTCGCAGAGCCCCCGATCCGATCGGGGAGTTGGCCGGATGCTTTTTCCAGGGCCCGTTCGTCAGCCGGGCTCGCTGACGCGCTGCGGCCGCTGTGGGACGTGATCGGTGGATCGCAGACAAGGTTTTCGCTGTGCGGTCATGCCACCATTGGTGCGGAGAGCGCAGGGCAGCAGCGGGTGTCAATCCGGCTGGAGCGGTTCGGTGCCGAGGACTTCGATCTCGACGTCACCCATCCTGACTGTGGAGCCGTCATCCGACGTCGGGCCACCTCCACTGCCTTTGCCCTCCCAAAGCACCGCATCGTGCATCTTGGCGAGGGTACCGTCGA
>JAQBZA010000119.1 GCA_027622795.1 Planctomycetota bacterium
AGCGAGACAGGCGGCCGCCGCCATCACGACCAGGCTTCTTCCGCAGGCCACCGGCCGGCAGCCGGCTCGGCGGCCGGTCGGGCCGCTCATGGCTTCTCCGCGTCGGGGCAGGTGCAGGCGAGCTTACCGCATCCGGGGCAGCCCTCGCCGTACTTGCGGGCGATCGCATCCTCGAGGTCGACCTCGACCACGTTGGCGATCGTCACCAGCCAGGCCAGTACGTCAGCAAACTCGAGGGCCTGCTCCTCGTGGCTGCCGCTGCGGAGGGCGGTGGCCAACTCTCCGATTTCCTCGGTCAGCCACATGAAGGTCCCCTCGACGCCCCGGGAGGCGTCCTTGTCGTGATACATGCGGCGGATCAACGCCTGAAACTCACGGATCGTCATGCGGGGCATCCCAGGGTAGCCGCGGTCGGCAGCGGCGGGCGGCGTGTGGCTCCGAGTGTACAAAACGGGTTCTCACCCGCCGCGGCTCAGGCCGGATGGGTGCCGCTTCGCCCTCGGGCCGGGTACGATACGGGGTTCCCGAGCCGCCACCCCGGTGGCCTGGCCACCCCTCCTCACCGCGTGTTTCCATGGCAGATCCCCGTCCGATTCGCATCTTCGACACCACGCTCCGTGACGGCGAGCAGTCGCCCGGCGCGAGCATGAATCGCACTGAGAAACTCGAGGTGGCCCAGGCCCTCGAGAAGCTAGGCGTCGACGTCATCGAAGCGGGGTTTCCGATCGCCTCCCCGGGTGACTTCGAGAGCGTCCGCGACATCGCCGCGGCGATCACGGAGGCGACCGTCTGCGGCTTGGCTCGCTGCAACGACGGCGACATCGACCGCGCCGGCGAGGCGATCCGCCCAGCCCGCCGAGGGCGGATCCATGTCTTCCTGGCAACCAGCGCGATCCACCGCGAGTTCAAGCTGCGGATGACCGAGGAAGAGATCGTCGAGCGGGCGGTAGCCGGCGTGACCCGGGCCCGCCATCTCTGCGACGACATCGAGTTCTCCCCGGAGGACGCCGCCCGCACCGAGCCCGACTTCCTCTGCCGCGTGGTCGAGGCGGCGATCGCGGCCGGAGCCACGACCGTCAACATCCCCGACACCGTCGGCTATGCCACGCCTCAGCACATGCATCAGGTGATCGCGAACCTTCGCAACCGGGTCCCGAGCATCGATAAGGCGGTGATCAGCGTCCACTGCCACGACGACCTCGGCCTGGCCGTGGCCAACAGCCTGGCGGCGGTCGAGGCGGGGGCGGGCCAGGTGGAGTGCACGGTCAACGGCATCGGCGAGCGGGCGGGCAACTGCGCCCTCGAGGAGGTGGTGATGGCCCTCCGCACGCGGGCCGATCACTACGGCTGCTCGACGGGAATCGACACTCGCCGGCTCGTGCCCACCAGCCGCCTGGTGGCGACGATCACCGGCATTCAGGTGCCGCGAAACAAGGCGATCGTTGGCCGCAACGCCTTCGCCCACGAGTCGGGCATCCATCAGGACGGGATGCTCAAGGAGCGGAGTACCTACGAGATCATGCGGCCGGAGGACGTCGGCCTGGAGAAGACCGACCTCGTGCTCGGCAAGCACAGCGGCCGGGCGGCCCTGGCCGACCGGGCCAAGGCCCTCGGCTACGAACTCGACGCCGAGCAGCTCAAGACGGTCTTCGAGCAGTTCAAGGTCTTGGCCGACCGCAAGAAGGAGATTTACGACGGCGACATCGCGGCCCTCTGCGAGCAGCGGTTCGCGGCCCTGCCGGAGCAGTATGTCTTCGAGGGCTACGAACTGACGTCGGCCGCCGGGGCCAGTCCCACCGTCACGCTCCACGTCCGCCATGCCGGCGAGCCGAAGAGCGTGACGATCACCGCCGGCGACGGGCCGGTCGACGCGATCTTCCTGGCGATCGAGAAGCTGACCGGGGTCACCACCCGCTGCCGCGACTTCCGCGTCCAGGCGGTGACCGTCGGCAAGGACGCCCAGGGTGAGGTGACCGTCGAACTCGAGCACGAGGGCCAGGTCCAGCGGGGCCGGGGCGTCTCGACCGATTCGCTCGAGGCCTCGGCCAAGGCCTTCCTGGCCGCCGTCAATCGGCTGGCCCTCGGCCCCCAGCCGCGGCTGCATCCGCAGCGACCCTGAGGCCCGTGCCGGCGGCCGGTCAAAGGGGCCGCGATCCACCTCACCGACGTGAGGTGTCATGTGAACGGAACATTGCCTGAGCGTTGCAGCGAATGGGGTACGGCATGCTTGGTGATCGTTGCCGTCCGCACGGCCCGATGGAAGCGGCTCCCGAAGAACTCATCCGAGACGTGATGCCGCCGGCGCTCGCCGGTACGGGGGTCGCGGGCCGGCTGCCGCGATGGAAACAGCCATTGCCAGGCGAACTCGCGGCAGGCGGCGGGATACTTGCGTTCGAGGGCGTGGGGAAGGAGGACCCCCCCGAGCCCGTCCTCCACGTCGATGGCGTGCTGGTGGCGAACCGGTACACCTTCTGAGGTTTTGTCAACCGTCAGCCTGGCCCGGCAATAAGCCCATTCTTCCCGGCTCGCCCGGCTATAATCTCGCCATAGATGTTTTCCACACGTCAGCTAACGGGTCATTTAAATAGTGGGCCAAACCAATGCCCATGGACAAGATACGCCTGTGGCTGGTTACCTTCGGCGTCGCCGCAGTACTTCTGTTCTTTTTCAGTGTCCCGCTCATCTTCATCCTGTATGGCGGTGCCGCAGGGGTTGTCGGGGGCGCGATCATGCTTGCGCCGTTCATCGCCGTGCAGTATCTCTTTCTTGTACTGTTTCGTCAGCTGTTCCGGACTGCTTCGAAATCTGACAAACAATGAGTTCGTCACGGGAACGGTGTTCACGAGAACACTTGGAACAACGGCAAGCACGGCGAACCACACAATGCAGCGGACTCGCGTTAAATCGGTCGGTGTGGATAATCCCTTGGTCGCGAGCCGCTGATCGACAGCCGTTCGGCAAGGAAACAACCATGAGTTCCTACGGCTTACCCCCGATCATGACTCTGGTGTTACTTCTTGCCGCCTCCGCCTGGGCAGAGGATCGACCTGCACGTGATGCTGCCAATAGATCTGATGAACTGCCTTGGTTGACGCAGCAAGTTCAGGCGCCAGGGGTGAGCTTTCACACCTTCAAAAGCCATGCCGCGAATTCAGAGGTCAGTTATCACGTATACAAGCCCGCGACCTACGAAGAGGCTGGGATAGAGCGGTTTCCGGTTCTGTACTGGCTCCATGGCACAGAGGGCGGCGTGAATCACATTCGCCCCGTCTCGCAAATGTTTGATCTTGCGATTCGCGACAAAGGAGTGCCGCCGATGATCGTCGTGTTCGTCAACGGGTTGTCAAAGCGATTGTGGACGAACTCAAAAGACGGTCATGCTCCGATCGAGACAGTCTTTATCGAGGAATTGATTCCCCACGTCGACAAAACGATGCGAACCATTCCTGGTCGAGAGGGCCGAATTCTCGAGGGCTTCAGCATGGGGGGTTATGGAGCCGCCAGAATCGGATTCCAACACGCCGAAATGTTTTGCGGGATTTCGATACTCGCTGCCGGCCCGCTCGATCCAGAGTTCGAGGGCCCCCGTGCGACTGGAAATCCACTGCGAGACCAGATTCTGGAAGACGTCTGCGACGGAGACATGGACTACTTCAAAGCGACACACCCGTGGACGGTTGCAGAGTCTGGTGCTGAGGTTTTGCGAAAGCCCGGCACCATCATCCGGCAGGCAGTGGGGTCGAAGGATTTCTCGTTCTATCTGAGCCGCAGATTTCATGAGCACTTGGATGCTCTCAAGATCCCCCACGAATTCCATGTTGTGAAAGATGTAGGCCACCACACGCCTTCGCTGATGGCCGGACTGGCCAACGCGGAGTTCTATCGCAGGGCACTCGGTCGGAACACACGCGATACGGGTGCCGAACAAAGCAATGCAGCGGACTCGCGATAAAATCCGGCGGTGTGGAAAAACCAAGGTCGCGAGCCGCTGATTAGCTCAAGCGTTATCAGGAGTAGAAACACTATGAGTCAGAGAGGCAAGTTTCTCACATCACTACTGCTGTTCAATGGAGCAGTACTTACGGCTGCCTGGGGGATTTTTGAACGACGGGGAAGCTACAGTTGGGGCAGCAAGGTAGAGTGGTTCTTCATTTCCCGGGATTGGGAACCAATTTGGAGTCGTGCTTTGCGTTAGTTGTCTTCTCACAGTCGGCATCTACCTGATCCTGGACTGTTTCGGAAAGCTTCCCCCCAGTAATGTAGATGGATTGCAGACAGATACCACGACGGATGCAGGCGACGGCAAATAGCAGCCCCTGATCCGTGTCGTTAGGAGAAGAAGGCATGTTCGCGATCCGTTTGCTACCACCGAAACACCAAGGCCCCGACGGAGAGTGGTTGGGCGAGATCGTCGTCGGTGACTTTCAGGAGTGCTTCGCCTGTTATCCGACGAGCGACGGAACCACTGACGACCTTGAAGCCGGTTGGCGAGCAGAGCTGATCGCCCTGACTCGTGGCGAGTCGGTCGCTGTCCTCAGGCACGATCCACGATTTGCTTGGCTCATCTACCGAGAGGGCGACGAGTGTTTTGTGCAGCAGCGGTTCTCAGCCGACGGGACGTTCGGAGATCTCTTGCCGCGTGCCATCACGACCGAGGATGGTGATAGGGTGAGCACCTGGGTTACGAGTGTCGCAGCAATCCAGGGGTTCCTCGACGCCTAACCCGGCGCTGCACCTGATCCGGCCATGTGGCTTGGCTGGCGTTGCTCCCTGCGACGTGGCCGGGCAGGTGAGATTAGTCGTTCGGTGCCAACGACGCGTGAGTTTAGATCGCGATGATGAGAATCCTTCTCTCACCGCGCACCTGGCTGCTTGTCGGAGCACTTCTTGCCCATGCGGGGCGCGAACCGGATACAATTTCCGTCCGCTCCCTGCACAGAGAAGATGAGGCCATGGTCACCAGCACAGGTGTTCCCAAGAAGGAGTGAAGGGCGCCGCGTTCTGCCAAAGGCTATGTGTCTCGTTCCGCGAGTGTCGCCGGATGGCAGATAGAAGCACCGAACCAAGCGATGCAGCAGGCTCGCGACAGCGTCCTGCGGTTGAATGCTCTCGTTGGTCGCCGGCTGCTCGACTTTTTTGGCAGCAAGAGAATGAAAGAAATATATGAGACACGTAATCTTAAGTGCCACGATGTTCCTCTGCACGGTCGCCTCTTCACGGCAAGCCGCAGCCCAGACACCGGAATCACAAGTCTCTGCCGACTGGAAGGCCCTTGGGTGGACACTCCCCAAAAGCTTTTCTCCCGATCAGCTAGCCCTCTTCAAGGGGCTTAACGCGGCTCGCGGAACCTGGTCGTTCAAGGCGGAGGCCGTTGATGGAGATACCACCACCGCCCTGACTGGCGACCTCGTGATCACGGGCGGTTCGCAAGGGGGCATGGCATCGACCTGGCAGTTGACCTGGTCCTGGCCGGCGGAGAATCCGCAACACGCAATCGTCGAGAATATCGTGGCGATGCCCGAATATAAGAACCAACAATTCGGTCTGCTGCTGGTCCGCTTTGGACCCGTGAACTATGCCGAAACGCAACTCAAGAAAAAGCCAAAGGCCCTGCCCGCTATGTTTATGGGCCAATGGAATGCGGAAAAACAGACCGTCAGTTGGACCCCGCGGGGCCTGCCCGGAAAACAGTGTGATCAGGCGGCTACGTCGGAGGATTCGCCAGCATTTGAGATGCTGGTCGCCCCCGGCGGAAAGATCTCAATTCAGAACAGCAGGAATCTGCCTTCCGGACAGATCTCGACCGGAGGGACGGCCGCCCGCAAAGCTGACGCGCCCCAGAAATCGGAGGAGCCTGAACTCCTGACCGGGATGCAACGGTTCCAAAAAGGATCCGAAATTTCAGATCCCCGGATCATGCGCTACCTGCCGGCGGAAGCCACTGACATCAGACTGATCAGTGATCGTAACGGACACATGGCGCATTACCGTATCTCGGCGAAGGCCTTCGACACGTTCCTCTCAAAAGTCTGGGAGCGCTATCGGAAAGAAAGTGTCGCCGAGCCGAAGTCGTGGGTCGACTACAGCGAGGAAAGTATCGCTGCAGCGCTCAAAGGCTCTCCGGTGGGACGTTACGAGCCGAGGGTTCGCTCAACGGAAATCATTTTTGACAAGCCCATCGTTTGGGAATCGCTGGAGAATGCGACAGAATACGAGGGGCCGCGTAGGAGAAGTGCTGCCGGGGCGACTTACTACTTGGACCGCGAGACAGGCATCGCCTGCCATGAGGCCGGCTACTGGTAATAGTTCGAGCCGAACAACCCACTGAGCGTTGAACCCCATGCCCCCGGGCACCGCATAGCAAAAGGGGGTTCCGTATTTCGACATCTACGAGGACACGGAACTCGATGAGGCGCTCATGGTCGAGTGGGTTCGACAGGCGTCTGGGGCGGGGTTGGGAGCCCTGAAGCCGAACCCCTCGGTGCAGCAGACTCGCGATACAATCCAGCGATGGTGATAGACCCTCGGTCGCCTTGAGCATCGCTCCCGCGTCACGCAGCTTGGCAACGATCTCGAACGGGCTGGCGCGTCACCCGGTTCGCGTTGGCCGCCCGTCAGATCGCCTCGCCGCCTCGTTCGCCCGTGCGGATCCGGACGCACTCGTCCATCGGCAGCACGAAGATCTTGCCATCGCCGATTTCACCTTTGTCGCCCGTGCGGCCCCCCTTCACGATCGCCGCAATCGTCGGCTCGACGAAGTCGTCGTTGACGGCAATCTGGAGTTGGACCTTGCGGAGCAGGTTGACCGCAATCTCATGGCCACGGTAGGTCTCGGCGTGGCCCCGCTGCCGGCCGAAGCCCTGCACGTCGAGGACGGTGAGTCGAAACACCTCGACTTCCGAGAGGGCCTCCTTGACGCTCTCGAGTTTGTTCGGCTGGATGATCGCGATGATGAACTTCACGGGGCAGATCCTGGGAGACTAAGGGCAGACTGCCACCTAGGCTACCTCAACCAGGGCGTCGGTCACCGCGAAGGATGCCCCGGCCTGGGCGAGCTAGGCGGAGTGCCCACCCAAGCCGTTGGGGCATCCTTCCGGACGGTCGATGGACGGAGGAGAGCTCCGTGGCCTGCTGGCCAGAGGCTCCAGAAGCATCGGAGCAAACGACGTGCCATTGGCATCGCTGGATCAGGGGCGGCCGATCTCGCGGCCGTCTACGGAGCCTTTTTGAGGGGATTCGGGTCGTGTTTCTTACTTCTTGATCGATTGCCGTCAGGCGACATGAGGGGGGGCGGCGGCCTGTGTCGCACGTTTTCGATGCACGCCGCTGCACGGGAAGAGGGCAGCCGAGTAGGCTCTCGGCCTGGCGATGAAGGCGGGCCGACGTGGGCCGCGCGGTCGTTGACGATCACTGCCGGTGGCCCCGATGTCCGACTCGCTCGTCCCGGTGCCGCTCGACCTTCCCAGGGACCGCTTGGTCAGCAGCCTGGCCGCCGTTTTTCCCGAGGCTGCCGCCATGCCGGGCGAGCCGGCCGCCGCCCTGGCGATGCCCTTTCGGGGCGGGCGGTTGGCGGCCGACGAGCGGCTGGCCGGTTTTGACCCGCTTGGCTACGCCAGAACGCGGAACCATGTCGATGGCGGGGTCTCGGGGCTCTCGCCCTGGATTCGGCACGGCGTGCTGCCCTTGGCCACCGCCCGCGATGCGGCCCTCGCCAAGGCCGGGGGCGGGGCTGAGAAGTTCGTCTCGGAACTCGGCTGGCGCGACTACTGGCGGCGGGTTCACGCCTCCCTGCACCGCGGAATCGGCCAGGCCATCGAGGAACCGGCGGCTGAGGGGCGAGCCGATCCCATCGACACGATGCCGGCCGACGTGCTCGCGGCCGACACCGGCCTGGCCTGCATCGACGCCTTCATCCGTCGGCTCCATGACACCGGCTGGCTCCACAACCACGAGCGGATGTGGCTGGCGGCCTGGCTGGTCCACTTCCGGGGCGTGTCATGGCGGGCGGGGGCCGACTGGTTTCTGTCGCATCTCATCGACGGGGATCCGGCGAGCAATCACCTCTCCTGGCAGTGGGTCGCCGGCACCTTCTCGGCCAAGCCCTACATCTTCAATCGGGAAAACCTCGAGCGGTTCACGGCCGGCGTCCACTGTCGCGACTGCCCCGTGCGGGGCCGCTGTGACATGGAAGGCAGCTACGAGGCACTGGCCGAGCGGTTGTTTTTCGGCGGCAGCGGC
>JAQBZA010000120.1 GCA_027622795.1 Planctomycetota bacterium
AAAATTGCCAGGGGCCGCCAGGATCTGGTCCGCCAGTGGGCCGGTCAGGCCAGGGGTGTCCCAGCTGTCGGTGGTGATCAGGAGCCTGACCGCCTGGGCAGAGTCGTCGAGGGCAGCCGCCAGCCGGGGCGGCAGGGTCGTCGCGTCGGCATCGAACTGGCGGAGGATTCGCTCGAGTTCACCGTAGGTGTAGAGATCGCCGTCGTTACTCGCGCGGCCTCGGCCCCTCGGGCCTTCGAAGTCGAGCCGAAGGCCATAGGGTGTACGCCCGGCAGCGCCGCCGAAACGGCCAGGAACCTGACCCCCGATCACAGGAGGTGGCCGTCGTTGGGTGGCGGTGCCCGCTCGATATTGACCCGGCGGGGAGCCGTCGAGAACCCGGTCCCAAACCATTTGAGGGATGACCTCAGAGGCTTCCACGTCTGCCGGCCCCGGCCGACCGCCCCCCTCGACCCCATGAGCGTTGACATTGAGCTTGCCGTCGAGATCGATCACGAGATAGGACACCCGGAATCGATACTCGCCGCCCTCTGGGGCCGGGCAGGCCGGAAGCACCTTGTCGAGCCAGATGCCGTCGGCGACACCATCACCGTCGTTATCAACCGCGACATCAGCGGCCCCGCCGGCGGCTGCTGCGAAAGACGGCCGTTGAAGAACGACGCTTCCGCCCCCCTCGGGCATGGAAAGCTTAGCCAGAAATTCATTTTCAGCGTCGAATGCGTCGTACGGCTCGTTGCCTCCCTGACCGGAGAAGTCGCGGCCGTTGATCACGGCCGGGCAGGCTTGCATTGGGAGCAAGCTTGGAACGTTTGATCGCAGGTTCGCGAGGGAAAGCGTGTTGCCCTGGGCATCGACGATCCGATAGCCAGCCGGCTTGGCAGGATCGTTCGGCTCGGGATGAAACGAGATCACGCGTCCGATCAGGTCGGTGCCGTTGATGCCATTCACCGTGGCCTGCAACACGGGCGAGCCCTGCCCCGTGACCCCAGCCAGAGTGCAGTTTTGCCCTTGATCGCCGTAGCGGTCGGCCAGCAGCGACTCGCTCACGGTGCCGGGCTCGCCGCCGTCGGCCTGTCCGCGAATCAAGACCAGCAACGCTTCCTCGAGCATCTCCCGGGCCTGGAGTTGCTCCAGGCCGGCACCCGTGGTCGCATCGGCGAAGGCGCGGGCGGTTGTCCGGGCCCTCGTGGCCAGCACAAGCATCAGCGTGCCGATCATCAAGAAGAGGGTCAGCATGCTGAGGACGAGCAACAGTAAGGCGCCGCGGCGTTGGCGGCGACTTTGCAAAGCAGTCGTTTTCATGGCGAGTTCCTTTCCGAGGCAGGCCCCTGTCGCCGTCTCGGATCGTGAGTATTGGTTTTGTACCGTGTCGGTGAGTGGATCACTCCAAGGTCACGGTGTATTGGTCGACGCGGACAAGCTTGTCGAACGCGATCACGGCGGGCATGTTGCCGGCGAATGGCCCGAAGCCGGGGTCAGTAAAGGCCACGTAAGCGACCCCATCGGTCACCCAAGACGATTGAATCCTGAACCAACGGGGTGACTGGTCGGGTCTCATCGGTGGCGCAATGACATAGGAACAGCCCTTCAGATGGCTCTTCAAAAGTCCAGGATCGAAAGATTGCATGCGATAAAAATCGGTGGGACGATCAGCATCGGTGGAAGCAGGAACAAGTTGAATTCTGCGGGCTTCCGAGCCCGCCCGGAACACGGCGATCGTCAAGACCGCAGGAGATCCCGGGATTGCTCCGATCGTGTCTGGCTTGGCGGGGGCGAGCGACGCCCCCCAGGAGAGCGACTCCTTGAATGCTCGGCGGCCGTCCGTGAACGAGTTGAGCGGTGTCTCTGCAGTCGTTGGGGGTTCAAAGAGAAGTTGATCCTCTAGGAGAAAATCCCGGTCACTTATCCGCTCTGCAAGAACCTCCGGCCGTGGCGGAGTCATTTTTTGAGCCGCGAGCGGAGGGACCTGGTCAAGCACCTCGCCGAAGGCGATTGTCTTGTTCCGCTCTTGGAACAAATCCGCTGTCAGGAGTCCGCGGAGTTGCACCTCGGCTCGAGCGTTGGCGGCAAGGACGCCCCCGCGGTCTTCGACCGTGGCCTGTCCGAGCCGGGAGCCTGCGGCCGGCAGGAGTGCTGCAACGCTGGCAAGCCCGAGCACAAGAACGCCGCAGGCGATCAACACCTCGAGCAGGGTGATGCCACGCGGAGCGGCGGGTTCGACGAAGGAATCAGGGCGTGACATGGCTCACTTCCCAAGAGCGGCGCCGGCTCGGGCCTTGGACCGCGCGGCACGCACTGCCTGCGGGGTGACAGCGGACTGGGGTACATTCGACGAGATCGTGACGCGGCCAGTCTGTGGTTGGATGACAACCCACAGCGACCGCTCGCTGGCTAGAGGGCCGAGCGATGCATCGGCGAGATCGGCCTCCGAGGAGAATAAGAAGTAGATCGGTTCACGGGGCAGGAGAGGCTGCACCGCCCGCGTCGCGGTGGCCTTGACTTGCTGCATCAACGCATGCACGCCCCCGATGCCGTCAAAAGCAACCGCAAGATCACCTTTGTTCGCCAAGCCGCCCCAGGTCGTCGTCGGATCGTCTCCCGTGCCGCTGTACCGCAGATCGATTGCCACACCCTTGGGCAGGGTCAGGGCCAAATCCGCGCGAGCGGGATAGCGGGCGATGCGGACCTCGTAGCCGCCTTCGACAGGGGGCGGCCAAATCGTGTTGGCTTGCGTTTGACTGTTGTCTCCGCGGAACGTGACCGTGCCCGGCGGATTGAACTGCATCCAGGCCGAGGGCGGCACGGCGAGTTTCCCGTCTTCAGGCTCGCGATAGAACTGGATCCGGTATCCACCGGTGAGTTCCTGCGGTGCTGCGTTGGTCGGGGTGACAGCGACGGTCGCCGAAGGAACGGCTGGATCAGACGGCGGGAACTCGTCGCCTGCGGCACCCTCGATAAACGGCAGCGTGTCGGCGTTGAAGACCGTTGTGGCCCGCTCACCCTCTGATTCGATGATCAACGCGGCGCCAGCCTCAGAGCTAAGAGCCCGCGATTGGCAAGCGAGGAGGAGCGAGGCGAACTGGCGAGCCGCCAGCCGAACATTTCCGCTGCTCTGACGGGTTCCGGAGGCGATCAATGCGAAGAGCACGGCGATGATCGACGCCACCACAAGGAGTTCGACAAGGGTGAAGCCGCTGGCGGCTCGGCGATAAGGAGCGGAGTGCGGTTTCATCGCTTCGCCTCCGCATCGAAGTTGGTAATGTTGTCAGACGCGCCCTCTAAAGGGGCAGCTAAAATATTAGCTGGCGTCTGGGAAGGATCACCGCACGCGGTGCCGCTGCTGATGTGCGACGTGTCGAAAGGCTCTTGAGGATTGTCAGGCTGTGGGTTGCAGCGAAAGCCAAACCAGCCAATGTCCGGATCATTCCGAGCGGCTTTCGGTGGTACTCCGTCAAACCCATCCGGGCCAGCTGAGTAAATCAACGGCCGCATCGTCCGACCGATGGCATTCGGCGCGAACGGCGGAGAACTCGAGAAAAATTTCTCCCCGCTGGTCGCAGGAAGTTCCAGGGCGCCCGGCCAGAGAATGAATCCGATTGGGTTGCCCCAGGCGTCCCAGAACTCGAAGGCACCGTCCCCGTCCTTGTCTCCGATCCGCTCATTGGCCAGATCACTGCAGTCAAGGCAGTTCGCAATCCCGCCCCGCATGATGATCATGAAGAGGCACTCAGCTCCAGCGAACTTATCGCGGTCTGGGTGTCGGTCAAACGCATCATTGCTAGGAGGAGGATTCATAGAGATCCAAAAGGCCCGGTATGCGCGCTGATGCGACGTGTTGGGGTCGGCGGCCACTAATTTGACGTCCACCCAACGGTCGGGCAGGTCGCCACTGATGATCTGCCGGAGTTTGACGGCTCGATCATCACCGCTCGTCGCATCGGGGACATTTTTGCCGCCGTAACTTGCGTACTGCTGCTGGATCACCGCGTCGAGCTTGGCGATCAGGGCCTGGGTGGCCTGCTTTTTCTGGCTGCTGCGGGCTCCCGAAACGGCCGCGCCGGTCAGAGCCATCAGCACCAGGATGATCGAGACGACGACCAGCAACTCCACCAGGCTGAAGGCCCGCCGCCAGGGTGCAGCCCCGCCCAGGCCCGC
The DNA here is from genome assembly GCA_027622795.1 of Planctomycetota bacterium. Lineage (GTDB taxonomy): Bacteria > Planctomycetota > Planctomycetia > Pirellulales > UBA1268 > CACORA01. The sequence continues at coordinate 4,156 of JAQBZA010000120.1, forward strand.
TCCCGGCGGGAGCGGGCGGGCCGATGCGACGGCGGGGGCGGGGTGGAACTGCATCGCAATCCTCAGGACAGGTCGTTGATCAGCTTGATGAGGGGCATGAACAAGGCGACGACGATGAAGCCGACGGCACCACCCAGGAAAATAATCAGGAGCGGTTCCATCAGGCTCGTCAGGCTCTCGGTGAGCACCGCGACTTCTTCATCGTAGTTGTCGGCGACCTTGTAGAGCATCGTGTCGAGTTCGCCCGACTCTTCGCCGACGTCGACCATGTTCACGACAAGGTCGTCGACGACCGGTTTCTTGTAGCGGGTCAGATAGAGCAGCGCGCCCACGCCGGGCACGAAGGCCGTCCAGAAGAGCATCGCCACCGCGTTGAACGGCGGGATCGAGTGCGTCTTGAGCGGCTTGGCGATCGCCTCGCCGTCACGGATCGCGTCCGACGTTCTCTGGAAGAGCCGCTCGAACATCATGTTGCCCGAGGTCTCTTTGGTGATGTTCAAGGCCTCGAGAATCGGCACGCCGCTGGAGAGCAGGGTGCCGAGCGTCCGGGTGGAACGGGAGAGAACGTTTTTCTCGACCAACTGCCCGAAGATCACCATCTTCAAGAGGAAGAGATCCCAGCCGAAGCGGCCGTAGGGGATCAGTTTGATCGCCTTGATGAGGAGGACCAGGCCGATCGGGATCAGCGGGAGCAGGTACCAGTAGTTGACCGTCAAGTTGGAGATGTCGATGAGCGTCTGCGTCATCGCTGGAAGTTCGCTGTCGAAATCATCAAAGATCTTTTTGAACTGTGGCACGATCTTGATCATGATGAAGGCGAGGATGCCCACGGCCACCAAGACGACCACGATCGGGTAAACCAGCGCACCCTTCACCTTCCGCTTGAGGGCCTGGCTCCGCTCCATGAACTCGGCCAGCCGGCGGAGAATGACTTCCAGGGCACCGCCCGCCTCGCCGGCCCGGATCATGTTGCAGTAGAGGCGGTCGAAGGCCTTGGGACTCTTGGCCATCGCCTCGGAAAGTGTCGACCCGCCCTCGATCTCGTCGCAGACGTCGAGCAGGCAGTTTTTCAGCCTGCCCGGCTTCTGCATGTCGGCCAGGAGCTTGAGGCTCCGCAGGATCGGGAGGCCGGCATCCTGGAGAATCGAGAGCTGTCGGGTAAAGAGCGTCAGGTCTTTGGTGCCGACGCCTCCGATAGCGAAGGTCCGGCCGGGTTTCTTGCCTCCGCCGGAGGACGCCGTCTTGGCCCGGCGGGCCTTGAGCTTGGTGACCATGTAGCCCATCGAGCGGATCGTGGCCTGGGCCTCGGCCTCGGTGGGAGCATCGACGGAGTCGCGGATTTCCTTGCCCGTCGCCTTGTCAATGGCTTCAAACTGGAAGGTTGGCATCGTTCGCGTCCTTAAAGGACCGGTTCAGCCGGCCCGGATGATGTGGTCAGGTTGTCGTCGGGAAATGGTTAGGCTTCCAGGATCGTTTCGCGGATCACTTCGTCGGCAGTGGTCGCACCGCTGAAGATGCCCTCCATGCCCGAATCGCGGAGGGTCACCATGCCCGCCCGGCGGGCCGCGTCGCGGAGGTCTTCGGTCGAGGCGTTTCGCATGACCATGTCACGAAGCTCGTCATTCATGATCAACAGCTCAAAGAGTCCCATCCGGCCCTTGTAGCCGGAGCGGTTGCACTTCTCGCAGCCCCGGCCGCGGTAGAACTTTTTCCCTGCCAGCTGGTCGGTCGTGAGTTCGAGGTCGGCGAGCACCTCGGCCGAGGGCACGATCTCCTCCCGGCAGTTGCTGCAGATCCGGCGGACCAGCCGCTGGGCGAGGATCGCCTCGACCGTGGCGGTGATCAGGAATGGCGGCACCCCCATGTCTCGCAGCCTGGTCACGGTGGAAGGGGCGTCGTTGGTGTGGAGCGTGGAGAAGACCATGTGGCCGGTCAGCGAAGCCTGAACGGCGATCTCGGCCGTCTCCACGTCGCGGATCTCGCCGACCAGGATCCGGTCAGGATCCTGCCGGAGAATCGCCCGCAGGCAGGCGGCAAACGTGTTGCCGATGTCGGCATCGATCGGCACCTGCACGATCCCGTCGATGTCGTACTCGACCGGGTCTTCGGTCGTGATCAGCTTGTCTTCAATGTCGTTGAGCTCGGAGAGGGCCGAGTAGAGCGTCGTCGTCTTGCCGGATCCGGTCGGTCCCGTGACGAGCACGATGCCGTTGGGCCGCTTGATCACCTCGCGGAACCGCCGCAGCATCGGGGCTTCCATGCCCACCTTCTCGAGGTCGAGCGAGACCACGCCCCGGTCAAGCACCCGCATCACCACGCTCTCGCCGAAGAGCGTCGGCAGCACGCTGACGCGGAGATCGACCGGGTGGCCGCCGACGGTCAGTTCGATCCGGCCGTCCTGCGGCAGCCGCCGCTCGGCGATGTCGAGGTTGGCCATCACCTTGATTCGGGTGGTGATCGCAAAGGCAAGATGCTTCGGCGGCGGCACCATCTCCTGGAGGACGCCGTCGGCCTTGAGCCGGATCCGGAACTCGCTCTCGAAGGGTTCGAAATGAATGTCACTGGCCCCGTCGCGAATCGCCAGCAGGAGGACCATGTTGAGCAGCTTGCGGACCGGCGCACTCTCGGCCAGGGCCTCGACGCTCGTCAGGTCTGTCACGCCCTCCTTCCCCGCCGCCGCCGCGGCTGCCGCGAGCTCGTCATCCTGCTCAAGATCGTCGACGAGCGATTCGACGCTGTCGGATTCCGAGGAGTAGTGCTTTTCGATCGCCTTTTCGATCTCGGCTTCGGTGGCGACGCAGACATGAATGTCGTAGCCGAGGAGCGTCCGCAGCTCGTCGGCAACCTGAATCTTCTGCGGTTCGGAGGAGGCGATGGTCAGCTGGTTGCCATCGAGCGAGAGCGGGACGACCCGATAGAGCTGGGCCATCGGCTCGCTGATCAGGGAGAGCACCTCCGGAGCGATCTCCCGGTCGTAGAGGGAGACGAAGGTCGTCCCCCACTGCTCGGCCAGGGCCTCGCCCAGCTGGTCATCGCTGTAGAAGCCGAGGCTGACCCCGATCCGCCCGAGCAGCTCGGCTCGCGAGGGTTGCTCCTCCAGCATCGTCTCGAGCTGTTGCTCGTCGATGAAGCCGAGGTCGAGCAGGATTTGTCCGATCCGCTTGAGTGCCATGGGAAGTTGCTAACGGTCCTGGTTTCTAGCGGCCCGGCGGGCCACTGTTTCATCGTCGTCAAAGAGCCCCTGCTTGGCGTTGCTGATCCGCCGCGAAAGTTCGTCGTAGTTTTGCGCCTTGGCGAGCACGTCTTCCTCGGTCACCTTCCGCTCGCTCCAGAGCCGGAAGAGATCATCGTCGAGCAGCCGCATGCCCTTCTTGGCACCGGTCTGGATGGCCGAGTTGATCCGGAAGGTCTTGTTTTCCCGGATCAGATTGCCGATGCCCGAATCGACCACCAAGACCTCGTAGGCGGCGCAGCGGCCGCCGCCGATCTTGGGGAGCAGCGTCTGCGAGAGCACGCCGAGAATGGCGGTCGAGAGCTGGGTGCGGATCTGCTCCTGCTGGTTGGTCGGAAAGGCATCGATGATTCGATTGACCGTCCCCTGGGCGCCCGTCGTGTGGAGGGTGCCGAAGACGACGTGGCCTGTTTCGGCCGCCGAGATGGCCGCCTCGATCGTCTCGAGGTCGCGAAGCTCACCGACGAGGATCACGTCCGGATCCTGCCGAAGGGCCCGCCGGAGCGCCTCGGAGAAGGAGGGCACGTCGGTGCCCACCTCCCGCTGGTTGACCGTGCTCTTCTTGGAGTAGTGGTAGAACTCGATCGGGTCTTCGACCGTGATGATGTGGTGATCGAAGTTGTCGTTGATGTAGTCGATCAGGCCCGCCAGCGTGGTGCTTTTGCCCGACCCAGTCGGCCCGGTCACCAGGAACAAGCCGCGGGGCCGGGTGACCAGCTTCTTGCAGACCTCCGGCACGCCGAGCTGCTCGGGCGTGAGCATCTTGTTGGGAATCTGACGCAGCACCATGGCCACCGAGCCCCGCTGCTTGAACACGCT
>JAQBZA010000121.1 GCA_027622795.1 Planctomycetota bacterium
GCGGGTGGTGAGGGCCACCGAGGCGTCGGCATCGGCAGCAATTGCCTCGATTCGCTCCACCGAGCGGTTTTTCCGCGGTGGATAGGCCGGAACAGCGATCGCCCCGCCATAGAGGCAGCCCATGAAGGCGGCGATGAAGTCGAGGCCCGACGGATACAGCAGAAGCACCCGCTTGCCGGCCATCCCCTCGCTGGTCAGCCACGCCCCGACGGCCCGCGCCTTCCGGTCGAGTTCCGCATATGTGATGTTGAGTTCCTCGGTTTCCCCGTCAACGAGGAACGTAAAGGCCCGATCATGCGGCCGATAGGCGGCCCGCTGTCGGAGCAGGTCGACGATCGTGGGGGCGATCGAGGCTTCGGTGGAGGGTACTGGATTCACGAGCACGGAGCCTTCGGGCAACGGGACCGTGAGGAAATTCGGCAGGTTCCACGGGCCCACGCCAGAGTCTACCCACGGGCGCCAGACAACCGGAAGTTTCGGTTTTTCCTCGGGGTGGCCCGGGCGTTTTTCGTCGATCAGGCCGCTCCGGTCGTGCCAAATGTACGGGCTGGCCGACGCATAGCCCATCAGTCGACGCGTTGAAAAAATTCCCGCTCAAGTTCGACGAACTGATCGGGAGGAATCTCCTCCGCGCGGGTCGTCGCGCCGAGCCCGAAGGCTGCATAGACCGCTTCCACCGCCTCGACCGCAGCCGGCTGCTGCTTGCCGCCCGCCATGCGAATCAGAACGCCCCGCATCACTTTCCGTCGATGGCAGAAGATGTCGCGGACGAAGCCATGGAATCGCTCAAGGTCGGCGATTCGCGCCCGGCGATCGGGCTCGAGATCGAGCCGCACGATCGCGGAGTCGACCTTCGGCCGCGGCCAGAAGACGCTTGGCGGCAGAATGCGGACGATCTCCGACCGGCACTGGCTCCCGATCCAGACTGAAAGCGCGTTGTAGGAATGCGAGCCGGCCGCCGCCGTCATCCGTTCGGCCATCTCGCGCTGCACGGTCACCGTCGCGGAGTCGAAGGGGCGGGGCAGGGCGAGCAGGTTGGAGATCACCGGCGTGGCAACGCAGTAGGGGAGGTTGGCTACGAGCAGCAATCGGCCCTGAGGACAGGCGGCACGAGCCTTCTCGATCGCGGTGAGCACCTCCGGAGCCAGTCGATGCTTGCCGGCCAACACGTCTCCTTCGACGAGGTGCACGTTGTCGCACTCAATCACCCGCTCGCGGGCCAACTGGGCCAGCCGCGGATCGATCTCGACCGTGACCACGCGGCCGGCGGCACGGGCCAGGCGTTCCGTCAGCGCGCCGGTGCCCGAGCCCACTTCGAGCACGGCGTCGGCCGGCGTCACACCCGCGGATCGTTCCAGCAGATCGAGGAGGTTCAAATCGACCAGAAAGTTTTGGCCGCGACGGGCGTCGATCGTAAACCCGACCTGCTTGAAGAGATCCTTGAGATAGGCCGTGGTCTGCCGCGCCGGCGGTGTTGCTGAGCGGTCTGTCGTATCAGTCATGCCGATGCCTCCCGGGCGGTGAGCCAGCGGGCGACATACTTGAAGACAAGGTCTGTCTCCAGATTCACCGCGTCGCCCTCGGCGAGCGTGCCGAGCGTGGTGTGGGCGAGCGTGTGGGGAATGAGGGCCACGCTGAACGCCGCGGGCGTCACCTCGCAGACCGTCAGGCTCACCCCGTCGATCGCGACGGAGCCCTTCGAGGCCATCTGGCCGAGCAGGGCAGGGGGCGTCGAAAAGAAACAGGTGAGCCAGTCACCTTCCTGCTGCCGCGACTCGAGCCGGCCGAGGCCATCAACATGGCCCGTCACCAGGTGGCCGCCGAGGCGGTCGGAGAGCCGCAGCGAGCGTTCGAGATTCACAGGGTCACCCGGCTCGAGGCCGCCGAGCGTGGTACGGCTCAGCGTTTCGGGGCCGGCCTGGAATTCGATCCGTGGGCCGTCGATGCGGACCACCGACAGGCAGCAGCCACTGGTGCAGATGCTTTCGCCGAGCGCGGCCTCGGCCGCGATCTCCGCCGCCTCGATCACCAGCCGCTTGCCCGGAGGCTCATCGACCACGGCAGCGAGGCGGCCGAGCGCTTCAACAAGTCCGGTAAACATCGTGAGCAATCCGTAAGGCGGTGTGGGGCACGAACATGACAGCCTGGAGAATAGCCGTCACGGGCGACTCCAGCCACGCACTTGCGTGTCTCCCGGGGGCTGGCACAATTGCCGCCACACACGCGATTGAATTCCCCAACTTACCTCCCGCGAAAGGCCCCGCCCATGTCCACGATCGTCGACGTTCACGCCCGCCAGATCCTCGATAGCCGTGGCAATCCCACGATCGAGGTCGACGTGACCCTGGCCGACGGCGCCTTCGGCCGGGCTGCCGTGCCCTCGGGCGCCAGCACGGGCGCCCACGAAGCCTGGGAGAAGCGCGACGGCGACAAGGGCGTCTACCTCGGCAAGGGCGTGCTGCAGGCGGTAGAAAACGTCAACACGCAGATCGCGGAAGAGCTTGAAGGCTGCGACGCCCTCGACCAGACGGCGATCGACGAGCGGATGCTGGAACTCGACGGCACACCCAACAAGAAAAACCTCGGCGCCAACGCGATCCTCGGCGTCTCGATGGCGGTGGCCCACGCCGCGGCCGAGCACTGCGGCCTGCCGCTCTACCGCTACCTCGGCGGCGCCACCGCCCGCCTCCTTCCCGCCCCGATGATGAACATCATCAATGGCGGGGCCCACGCCGACAATCCGCTCGACGTGCAGGAGTTCATGGTGATGCCGCTCGGCTTCGACACCTTCGGCGACGCCCTGCGGGCCGGCGTGGAGACCTTCCACGCGCTCAAGAAGGTGCTCAAAGACAAGAAGCTTGCCACGGCCGTCGGTGACGAAGGGGGCTTCGCCCCACACATCGGCAGCTGCGCCGAGGCGCTCGAGGTGATCCTGGCCGCGATCGGCAACGCCGGCTACGAGCCGGGCAAGCAGATCTGCATCGCGCTCGACGTGGCCGCGACCGAACTCTACGACGCCAAGGCGGGCACCTACACGATCGAGGGCAAGACGCTCGACTCAGCCGGCATGGTCGACTTCTTCGCGAATCTTGCGGGCAAGTATCCGATCATGTCGATCGAAGACGGCTGCTCGGAGGACGACTGGAAGGGCTGGAAGCTGATCAGCGAGAAGCTCGGCGACAAGGTGCAACTCGTCGGCGACGACCTGTTCGTGACCAATTCCGAGCGGCTTGGCCGCGGCATTGCCGAGGGCGTGGCCAACAGCATCCTGGTGAAGGTCAACCAGATCGGCACGCTCACCGAGACGATTCAAGCTGTATCGCTGGCCCACCGTTCGGGCTACACCTCGATCGCCAGCCATCGCAGCGGCGAGACAGAGGATGCCACGATCGCCGACCTGGCCGTCGGCCTTTCGACCGGCCAGATCAAGACGGGCTCGGCATCCCGCAGCGACCGCATCGCGAAGTACAACCAGCTCCTGCGAATCGCCGAGTCGCTCGGCGACGGCGGCGTCTACGCCGGCCACGACGTCCAAGCCCGCTGGCCCGGCATGTGACCGTGCTGGGTGAGCCTTCTCGCCGATCGGACTCGACTCGCCCAACCCGGCACGGGGTTGCCCGAGCCACATCGCCGGACGCTCACTACGGGCATCGTGCCATTCGTTCGCTCGGATGCAGACATCGCTCCGCAGTCCTTACTTCGCTTGTCTGCATACGCCGGCTCCGTGGCACGGGCAACCCCGTGCCTTCCGCATAAACCAGCGTTGAGAGGCTTCGGGTTCCCTATGCCCAGAGAGACGGCGTAGCTGGCCAGCGGAGCCATGGATGGCGAAGCGCAGCCAGGTCCGAGTGAGCGGAGCCCAGGATGGGCGCAGCGAACGTCCGGCGACAGGGCATAGGGAATCCGAAGCCGGGTTGAGCACGAGAGCGTTACGATAGAGTCGATGCACCGCTACCGCCTTACCGACAGCCCGTGGTTTTGGGGATTGATGTTTTCGCTCATGGCCCTCGTGGCCATCGGCCTCATTGCGCCCAAGTTCGACAAGCGGCAGCGGCAAGTCGAAGGCCGCTTCCTCGGGCGACAGCAGTCGGCAATCGAACGCGAACGACGGGCGGCCGGGTTGCCGCCGGTGGACCTTGCCGAGGCGGCCCAGGACCGCGAGCTAGTCGCCCCACGGCGGATCGTGCCCCTCTGGACGCTCGCAGTCGCGGCTGGCGCAGCCGCGACTGGAGCAGCCGTGATGCTGAGGCGGGAAATACGGCACAATGCTGTGGCGGTGATTCAAGAAGACACCGACTGACACCCTGCCGCCTCACGAACTCATCCCATGCCCTCAGCCCCATCCACCACCACCGGCACGCTCCAGATCGGTGACCAGTGGAATGCGATCACGATCATCGCCCACTCGCAGACGCACCCCTTGAAGGCGATCTGTGAACTCACTGAAAACGCAATCGATGCCGGGGCCCGACAGGTCCGAATTGCGCGGCGGCGGTCGAAGGGACAGCTCTATCTCGAAATCGAGGATGACGGCCGTGGCGTGGCCCCCGACGAAAGTGGCCTGCCTGACTTCCAGCGGATTGCCACGCATCTCTGCGATTCGATGAAGCGGCAACTCACCACCAACCAGCGGCGGGGCGTGCATGGTGAATTCGGCATCGGCCTGCTCAGCTTCTGGAGCCTCGGCGAGGAGCTGCGGATGATCTCCGGCGGAGATGGCATTCCGCTGCGGGAGCTGTGCCTGGAACGCGGCAAACGCGAGTATGAGATTCGTCCAGTGAAGAGCCGACTCGCGACCGGCGGCACTCGCGTGGTCGTCGGCCCGCTCCTGGAGGCGACGAAGAATCTCGTGACTGGCGAGAAGATCGCCCGCTACCTTTCGGCTGAGTTGCGGGACCGCATCCGTTCCACGGGGGTGGCGATCGACGTGGCCGACGCGGTCGCCCGCCGAGAGATGCGAGTGGTCCCGCGAGAGTTCGAGGGGGAGCGGCTGGAAATCCCGCGGCGGTATGCCACGCCGCTTGGCGACGTGAATGTCGAGTTCTACGCCCGCGCCGACGATGCTGCCGATCCTCCCGGAATCGCCCTCTGCAAAGATGGCACCCGCGTGCTTGCCAGCGTGACAGAGCTGCTCCCATTTCAGCACGCCCCGTGGGACGATAGACGGCTCGTTGGCCTGATCGACTTTGAGCCCTTGAAACTGGCGCCGGGCACCCGGTCGGGTATCGTGCCCGACGCGGCCTTCGAGGCCCTCGTCGCGGTCGCCCCCACGATCGAACGTGACATTCTCGAAACGCTCGCGACGCGGGAGCAGGCCGAGGCGGAGCGGGCCAGCCGGCAGCTGCTCAAGCAGGTTCACAAGGCCTTCGCATCGGCGCTCGCTGACCTGCCGGCGGAGGACTATTTGTTTTTCGACATCCCCAAGCAGTCGCCCGTGCTGCAACCGAATGCCGGCGGAGCGGGTGACTCGCTCGCCGGCCGCGGCGCGGCGACTGCAGGCGATGCTCATGATCCGACCGAGGCAGCCGATCCGGCCACGCCGCCGCTGCTCTTTGCCGCAGAGCCCGGGCCTCTGGCAACGATTCGCATCACGCCGCGGCATCCCCGACGGCCGCCCGGTCGCGGATGCCGGCTCATGGCCACCGCCTACGACGCACAGGGCGTGGAGGTACTTGAGGGCCTGAGTTGGACGTGGAGCGTGGTGGCGGGCACGGCGACGATCGAGCCCGACGAGGCATCGTGTGTCGTCACCTCACCGGCCACGGGTCTCGTTGCGGCGCAGGCCGTCGCGCGGCAGTTTCTGCTCGAGGCGACCGACCAGGTCGATGTGAAATTCGTCGAGCCGACGCAAGGCGAAGGCGATGGCGGCCGGGGACTGCCGTCCTACCGGCTCGAGGCCGAGCACGGTCAGCCATGGCGGTCGCGGTATGACTCGGCGGCCAATGAGATCGTCATCAACTCTGCCCACCGCGATTTCCTCGCCAGCCGCTCGTCCCTAGGCCGGCATCGCCGCTACATCGGCAAGCTCTACGGCAAGGAAGTCGTGCTGACGAACTTCCCGCACGAATCGCCGGCCGAAGTGATGGAGCGACTCATCGAAGTCACCCTCCGCACCGAAGACGCCCTGTAGCCGCTCCCCTCATGGGAAGCCGCCGCCGGTCTCGGCACCTTTTAGGCGATCAGTGAGGGGCTGCCCACGCCCCGGGAGCCGGCGTTGTCAGCAAGCGCAGGCATGGATGCCGAAAGCGGAGGCGGGATAGGAGCGCAGCTGGCATCGAGAGAGCGAAGGCCTGGAGGGCCGTAGCGAACGTCCGGCGACGGTGCGTGGGCAGCCCCGAACGCCGTTCACCCCAGAATGCTCCGCCGGCGGCTGACATAATCCCATACAACGAACCGGTCGAGATCCTTGCCCGCCGTAAAGAACACGCGACCGCGGGCCGTCTCGGCAAGCCGATAGGCAAACTGGATATCTTCCCGCGACTGCGACCAGCCCGAGAGCAGGAAGACATTGATCGTGATCCCCTCGCGACGGCAGGCCCGCGCCTCGCGGAGTGTCGCCTCCTCGGTCCGCGGATGGGGCGGGTAAAGCAGATACAGCTGCTCCCCTTCGAAGTGCGCCGTCGGCAGGCCGTCGGTGATCAGAATCACCTGCTTGTTGGGCGTGTCTTGGCGGGCAAGGTGCTGCCGCGAGAGCTGCAGGGCATGCTGGATATTGGTGAAGTGGGGCGGGATATCGCTTTCGGAAATCGCCGGATCGGCCATGTCGGCCCGGAGCCGCACGACGGAATCGAAGATCGTCACCGGCTTGGGGAGGAGCGTCGGTAGCTCGCCGAGCGGCCGTTGCTTCGCGAAGGAATACATCTCGATGAACTGCAGATAGTCGCCCGGAAACTCCTTCTGCACGAGCCCCTGCAGGGCCAGGGCCATTCGTTTCACACCCACATAGAGCCCGCCGTACCGCATCGACCCGCTCATGTCGAGCACGACACTTGTGGCGCACTTGGGTGTGTTGCGGGTGCGATGCACCTCGATGTCGCGGGAATCGAGCCGCAGCGGACGGCCTACCGCCGCCGGATCGCCCGCCTGCCGGAGCATCGCGTTGACGAGCGACCCGGGAATATCCATGTGGGCCACGGAGTCGCCAAACTCATACGGCCGCGTCGGCACCATCTCGACGGCGCCATCGCCGGTGACATTTACCTGATGGCGGCCGGTGCGGGAGGGATCGAGCGCCGAAAAAATCTGTTCGAGCAACTTGCCCTGAAAGAGCCGCAGCGCCTGCGGCGTGAGCTGGTAGCCCCGCTTCGTCCGTTCGAGCCCCTGCTGGGCGGCCATCTGCTCGACCAGATCCTGCACCTGCCGCCTGAGGGCGTCAAGCTCATCGAGTTCACCCTGCTCGACATACTGGCCGAGCGCCTCCATGTCGATGAGGGCCACGCGGGCATTCTTGCGGGCCTCTTCCAGCTGCCGGAGCAGTTCTTCGATGGTTTCGAGTTCTTCCTTGACATCGAGGGCCTCGGGCACGGCGAGCTTTTCGCGGCCGGTAAACGTCCACTTCGCCGCCAGTTCGTCCACCTGATAGACCTCGCCGAGACGATCCATCAGCCCCACCAGCTGCCCGCTGAACCGCCCCTGATCGTCATCCTGCGCATACCAGAGCCGCTCCAACTGCCGCAGCTGCTCCGTCTGCACAGCCTTGTGCAGAGCCTCACGAAACTTCGCCGGTGGCTGCGCCCGCTGGGCCGCCTCGCGAAACGCATTCCGCGCCTTCTTCCGCACCCCATCGGTCTCGTACCGTTCGAGGATCTTCCGCCGTCGCTCCTCCAGCTGCCGCTTGATCGAATCGAGTGATCGCCCGAGCCCCTTGATCTGGTCGGGATCGAGCACCACCGCCTGGGCCAGCTGCTCCTCGGTCATCTCATCGATGCTGCCAAACTCAAGCAGGTGCTCGACCGCCGGCGTGACCAGATCGACCTGCGGCGGCCGCGGCGGCGGAATCCGCGCCGGATCGTACCGCTGGTATGTATGAACAACCCCACCGAGCGAGTCACGAGTA
>JAQBZA010000122.1 GCA_027622795.1 Planctomycetota bacterium
GATCGCGGGCCGTCAACTGACCGAGGTGCTCTTCAAGCCGCAGCAGGCTGACCGAATCGATCGTACCCGCCTCAAATCCACTGTAGATGGCAACGACCTCGGCATCGGCCGTGATCTTCTCGTCTGCTACACACTCCAACAGGGCTTGGGCCAGTCGTTCGTGCACGGGGAGATCCGCGATGTCGAGAAGTACCTCGGTGAATCCGAACGCCGCCGCCCCCGCCAACACCTGCTCTTCATCGGCCGCCACGAGAGCCGGCACGTCGCCGATCCGCTCTCGAATCAACTCCCAGTCGAGCGGGTGATCGGCAAGCAGGAGAAGCGAATCCCCAGCAGCCGCTGTGTAGAGATGCACCGCCGACGTGAGAAGGTGCTCAAGTTGGGAGGGAAACCCGGACGGGGTCATACAGCCGCTCCATCGTCGAATCGGGAGGCACCGACGAGAGCAATCGCGACGCCCAGCCCGATCCGCTGGCGAAGCCTACGGCCGACTGTCTCTCGATTCAAGGAGCCAGCCGGCTCGGGCGGCCGCGACTCAGCGGATGACCTTCGGGGCGTCGACCTTCTCGGGCCGGTCGGCTATCGCCGCGGCAGGCTGCGCCTTCATGGGCCCGTGGAAGGCGGCCACCCCTCCCGGCAGCACGACACCCCAGACCCGTTCCTGGTAGATATTCAAAGCGTGGAGAGCATGCCCAAGTGGACCGATCTTCCAGGGCCGGTTGGGCTCCCGAGCCAGCGCCGACGTGAGAAACTCGACCGCGGCGACCACCCGCGAATGGTAGAGCATCTCCTGATCGAGCGAGGCCACGAGCCATTCGAGGATGTGGCCTGTCGTCTGCATCTTGCGATCGATGTCGTCGTCGCGGTCGGCCGGATACTTGAACCACTCGGTGCTGAACGAGCCGTCACGATTCTGGAGCTTCGAGAGCGCGAGCACCTGATACTCCCGCACATATTTGTCGGCTCGACGATAGACGCCGTCGAGTTGGCCGGTGGCCCGGAGCCGCCGCTGGCACCCGTACGACAAGCCGAAGAGACGATGCGTACCCCCGCATGCTGCTCCGCGAACCGGCTGCTCGATCTCTTCCTCCATCAGCCTCGGTAGCGACCATTGCTTGCCATCGCGGCTCTCCCATTCAGCATCGGTATGGAGATAGTGGGCCAGCGCGATCAAGGCAAACGTCAGTTCCATCCCCGACTTGCAGGAGAGCTTTTCCTCTTCGATCAGGTCCGCCACGGTGTATGACTTCGACTGCAACGTGATCGGTGAGTGACGCGACACCCGGCACTGGGCGAGAATTGCCAGATACTGCGCGGAATGCCCCTGAACGCCAATGCCATACAGAGCCTTGGGGTGGTCGTCGCCGGGCACCATCATTACCTGGCCACGGCACTTTCCCCCCGTATTCATCCAACCGATGGCATTCACGGGTGTGCCCCCCGGGCCACCAACACGGAGCTGCGTCGGAATGCCGAAGGCGATGAAGCCGTGCATCACCTCCCACGGCGAATGCTGGGCCGTGTTGAGAGGCCGCCGCTGGTAGGCCGCGAGCGTCCGGTCAATCCCCTGCCGCAGCCGCTCCAACCGCCGCGACTGGGGAACGGGCATGCCGATCGGCTTCCGAACGGCATGGAGGTTTGCTGCCGATCCCTCCTCAAGCACCGCCTTTTTCTTGAAATCTGGATCGATGGCGTCCGTCGCCGCCTTGTTGACCATCTTCGCCACTGAAGCCCCAAAGGCGATGGTCTCCTTCCACGAGGGGATGACGACCTTGGTAGTCGTTTTCTTCGTTTCGCTCGACGGCGTTCGTGATGGCGGTTCAGCCGCCTGCTTTGGCGGAGGGGGTTGAGGAACGGCGATGAACCGCGGGGTCGGTTCCGGCCGCGGAGCGAAGATATCGAGAAATCGCCGTGGCGGGGCGGCTGTAGCTGTGGAGAGAGGAAAACTCGCCGCGGCGGTCGTGCCCATCAAGGCACAGGCAAAAATCCACCGCACACGCCGCCCCCAGGCACCACAAGAACGCACCCGCAAGGCTCGGGGAAACAGCGATTTTCCAGCCAACCAAGTGGGCCTGCGGGGGAAGCGTGTCACGAGGGATTTCGTCATCCTGGAGGAATGCGGAGGGAGTCGACGGAACGACTGTGCTATCGGTCGAATTGTCCTTCCGAACCCGGCCACCTCAGCCGTTGATCCCCAAGTTCCGGTAAACTTCCTCGTTGCTGCGATCAGCACAGACCGGATTTCCTGCCTTCTTTCAACCGGGGTTCTCGACGTCCCGACTTCTGCCGACGGTACGGGAGACCTGTTGAAGCGGACGTGGGCCACTCAAAAAATCTTGCGAAACGTCTCAGCCATTGACCATTCAGGCTCTGAGGCTGGATCAGTGACCCAGACCCGCCACCGATTGACATCGTTGCCGAGATCCCGGCCACTCACCTGCTTGAGCGATGCTACAGCCCGATACTGCACCGCTGGATCGGGGTCTTCCAGCGCCCGTGCCAATGCTGGAATCGCTGTTTTGTCCTTGACTGAGCCGAGCATGCGAACAGCTTCCAGCCGCACGTCGATATCAGTGTCGGTCTGGTAGCGGTGCGAAAGCAATTGCACTGCTTCATCACCGCCCCGGTTGCCCCAGGCAACACAGGCCGCCTTCCGTACCGTGGCGTCTGGATCCTCAAGAGCACCGCGACAGAGCGACAAAGCCGACGGCGTTTCGAAGGTCGCCGCCACCCTGAGAATCTCAACTCGCACCCGCGGGTCGTGCTCGGTGAGCATGCTCCGGACCAGGCTGGTGGTGAAGACCTTTTCCCCCGAATCCCCCTCACGGCGGGCCGCGGCGGCATTTTTTTCGATGTCGTCGACACGCTGATCGGCAGTCAGCCCATATTTTTCCTTGATCCGCTCGGAGCGGTCGGTGTCCTGCCACGGCAGTTTCCACGTGGCCGTTTGGGCGCAGCCACACGCGAGCGCCGAAACACCGAGCAGCGCTACCCCGATCATCACCGGGCGAAACAGGCACCAACAATTGGAGTGAGACATGCGGGGGTGACACTAGCGACCGGGTGTCGATCAAACCAGACCAACTCACCTCTCCGGAGAGTGGCTCGTTTCCCGGGTTTCCCCCGCCCTCCCGACTTCCGGCCCTCGCGGCCCGCTTTTGCACTTTCCCTCGCTGAGAAAACGTGTTCGCATGGTGTCGATGGTTCAAAGGCAACATCATCCTCTGACGGCGTGCTTTCTTGTCATCCTCTGCAGTTGCGTTGTGACTGCCAAGAGAGCGACGGCTGACGGCACGGAGCCGGCGTGGGTGCGTGTGGAACTCACGGATGGAACCGAACCCAACGCAAACGGTGCTCTGCGAACCGTGGAAGGGGCTGTGCGGGTTGAAGCGGTTGATGGTGGGCTCCTTCTGGAACAGGGCGATGGCCGGCTTGACCTTTTTCAGCCCGACGCCATCGCCTCTCGTACCTCCATTCCCCTGCCGACCACGGTTCAGACACCGCGGCAACTCGGGCAGCGGGTCCTCGGCGAGTTGCCCCCCGGCTTCGACATGGTTGTCACGAAGCACTACGTTGTCTGCTTCGACACCTCTCGGGAATATGCCCAGTGGGCGACCGCCCTCTTCGAACGTCTCCACGATGGCTTTACAAACTTCTGGACGCACGCCGGATTCGATGTGTACGTCCCCAAACGACCGCTGATCGTGGTCATCTTTTCTGACCGCCGCCGATACGAGGAATATGCGGCACGGGATCTCGGTGCTGCGACCGATCGGGTTGTTGGGTACTACAACATGCTCAGCAATCGGGTGACCACATTCGATCTCACCGGCGTCGATGCCTTTCAGGCCGACACCCCGCCCCGCGGCCGGGCGACCATCAGCGTTCTGGCTCGTCCCGAGGCGGCGGGGTTGGTCGCCACCCTCATTCACGAGGGCACCCATCAGTTGGCATTCAATTGCGGCCTCCACCAACGATTAGCCCCGGTGCCACTCTGGATCTGTGAAGGCGTGGCCACCTATTTCGAGGCCCCCGACCTCGCATCGAGTCGCGGATGGCGGGCCATCGGCATGGTGAATACACCGCGGCGCGACCAATTCTTAAAGCTGAGCCTGCCTGGCTGGCTCGAACCACTTCTCCGGGATGACGCGGTTTTCCGGAATCCCGACACAGCCACCGCCGCCTATGCCCACAGCTGGGCACTGACGGCGTATCTCATCAAGACAAGAAAGCAGGCGTTTGTCGGGTATCTCCGCGAACTTGCGAAAAAAGGCCCCTGTGAATCCGACTCCGGGCAGCAGCGGATCGCGGAATTCTCGACCGCATTTGGACAGCCCGACGCTGCCATGGAACAGGCGGTGACGGCATTTATCGTCCGGATGCGGTGAGGCCGTGCGACTGTCACATTTCGTATAATCGTTGGGTCGCTCAATTGCCCGGGAACGACAAACCGAAAAAACTTGAACTATGGCTGCGCCACGCACCGTTGTCCAATCACTGAGCATCGCGCTGATCATCTTTGTGATGCTCACGTTCATCCTTGCGGTGACGACGTATTTCGGATTCAAGGGGAAACTCGACGCCGAGGCCCAACAAAAGGCTGCCGAGGAGCAGGCCACCAAGGCTCAGGCCGACCTCGCAACGCAGCGGACGAACAACGATCTGCTGATCAATTCGATCGGGATTGCCATGACCGATCCGGCCGATCCATCCCAGATCAATCCGGAGAAGGCGATCGACAACTGGTTCTCCCAACGGTTCGGTGACTTCCAGGAAGATCCCCGATCATACGAAAAACTCGCCCTTTGGCTTCAGTCTTCGATTCGCGAAAAGGACGGTCAGCTTCAAGGTCGGCTGGCCGAGAAGGAGCGGGATTTCGCCGAGGCCAACAAGGCGCGTGACGATGCCATCAAGAGAGCTGACGGTTTTGGTGAGCAGGTGAAAAAAGTTGAGCAGGAGGCGGATGCACGGAAGCAGGAGTACGACGATTCCGTGAAGAAACATCAGGAGGACATGGACAAACTCAGCCAGGACTACAAAACCGCGCTCGACAAGGCGACCCAACTTGAGCAGATCGAGCAGGCGGTTGCCCGTGCTGAGGACGTTGTCTCGGCGCGGTCTTTGGAGAGTTTCAAGTCGCAATCAGCGGTCGAACGCGTCGACACGATCCTCACCGAATTGCGTGAGCGCGAACGAGCCATCAGTCGCTTCAATGCTCTCCTCGCCAAACTGCGGGTTGCTGATCCTGCAGTCCAACGGTCAGTTGCTGACAGCATCCCACTGGATGACGAAATCGATGGATTCGACGGCCGGGTGATCTCTGTCAACCAGGCTGATCGAACAGCCCTCATTCTCTGTGAATCAACCCGCGGCATGCGGCCGGGACTGGTGCTCTACGTCTACGGCCCCGACGATCCCACCCCGCCCGTTGCCGCCCGCAAGGGCACCGTCGAAGTGATGGATCTCGAGAGTCCGACCCTGGCTCGCGTCCGCATTCGGAGCGATTCTATCGGTGATCCGATCGTGAGCGGGGATGGTGTCGCCACGAGTCTGTGGGAAGCCGGCACGCAGTTTACGGCTGTTGTGGTTGGCTTCGTGCAGATCAATCAGGATCCTGCAGCCGATGACAAGCGTCTTCAGGATCTCATCGAGGGAGTCGGCGGCAGGGTGGAAACGAGCGTCAACCCGCTGACCACAATGCTCGTCGATGCCGGGGAGCCGCAGTCTTTCGGCCTGCAAAAACCCCGTGATTGGAAGGATCGTGACAAGAGCCGACGGGACCGTGAACTCCGTGAGGCCCGTCGGCTGGGAATCCAGGTGCTCGGAATTGGCGAATTCATGCAGATGTTCGGCCTGAAACGGGATTCCCTCGACGACAACAGCGTCCCAAACGCAGGCCGTTAAGGGCGGATTGCCGACGATTTCTTCTCGCCCACCGTCGTTCGTGGCATACTCTCGGAGTGCGCGCGTTCGGATCCACCGGGCGAAGCATGGCGCCGTTGATTCACGGCGGCAGAAGAGAAGCCGCATCCGAAGGAGACCATGATGACGGGTGTTCGTCGACGAAAAAGCCTGAGTCTTTTCTTTCTGGCTCTCGCGATTGGAGCTGTCTCTTGGCAGGGCCCTTCCTGCCTCGCAGAGGAGGTCGGCTTTGTGTCCATCTTTAACGGCACATCGCTCGAGGGCTGGGAAGGCAAGCCGGGATTCTGGCGGGTCGAAGACGGAGTGATCGTCGGTGAGACAACGCCTGAGAATCCGACCAAGGGCAATACCTTTCTCATCTGGCGGCAGGGGCTCGTTGATGATTTTGAACTTGTGCTGCAATACCGGCTCACCGGTGGCAACAGTGGTATTCAGTACCGCAGCAAGGATCTTGGTGATTTTGTTGTCGGTGGCTATCAGGGAGATTTCGAGTCAGGCACGAAATACTCGGGCATCCTCTACGAAGAAAAAGGTCGTGGCATTCTCGCACTGCGCGGCGAGCGAATCTCGATCAAACCCGACGGCTCCAAGCAGAAGGGCGAACCGATCGGTGAAGCCGTGGCCCTGCAGGCTGCGATCAAACCAGACGACTGGAATGAATATCGAATCGTTGCCCGTGGGCCAAAACTGCAGCACTTGATCAACGGCCAACTGATGTCGGAGACAGTCGACGAGCAGGCCGACAAGCGGTCGATGGAGGGAGTCTTGGCATTGCAACTCCACGCCGGTCCGCCGATGAAGGCTGAATTCAAGGACATTCGCTTGAAGCGGCTGCGGCTTGCCGATGGCCGCAAGAAACTTGTGATGCTTGCCGGCCGTCCGAGCCATGCCTTGGGTGAACACGAATTCCGGGCGGGCACGATGCTGCTTGAAAACTGTCTCGACTCATACGCCGCCAGCCACGACCTGCCTCCGCTCGTCACGGCGGTCTACACGAACGGCTGGCCCACTGACCCGACGGCTTTCGACAACGCGGATGCCGTCTTCTTTTTTGCCGATGGCGGAGGAGGCCATCCGGTTGTTCAGAGCAATCGCCTTGCCCAGATCGATGCGCTCGCCAAACGGGGCGTGGGCGTAGCATGTCTTCACTATGGTGTTGAGGTGCCTAAAGAAAAGGGGGGGCCTGAATTTCTCCATTGGATCGGCGGCTATTTTGAGACTCACTGGTCCGTCAATCCCCACTGGATGCTCAAAGAAACTGAGCTGGCCGCCGACCATCCGATCTGTCGCGGCGTGCAGCCCTTCGAAACCCAAGACGAGTGGTATTACCATATGCGATTCGTTGAGCCGCCCGCGGGCCTCACGATGATCCTTTCGGCCGTGCCGCCTGATACAACTCGCGAGCGGCCCGATGGCCCCCACAGCAACAATCCGACGGTTCGTGCCAACAAGGGGGGCCGCGAGGTGCTCGCCTGGGCCTATGAGCGGCCGACGGGGGGCCGCGGTTTCGGTTGCACCGGTGCCCATTTTCACAAGAACTGGGACAATCAGGACTTTCGCACGCTGATGCTCAACGCGCTGCTGTGGACAGCCGGCCTCGACGTGCCGACGAATGGTGTATCCTCCACCGTCACGGCCGAGGATCTGGCCGCGAATCTCGACGACAAACCGGCCCGCAAGAAGAAGTAGAAACCGCGACCGAGAAATGGAGAGCGCCCTCGATGCCAAAGCTGACTGTGACTGGAGTGGGAACGTTTGAGGTGCCGGCCGGCAAGCGGTTGGTCAATGCCCTCGTCGACGAGTGTGGCCTCGACCAGCTTCACGCCTGCGGCGGGGTGGCCCGCTGCACCACGTGCCGCGTCGAATTCGTGTCGGGTGAGCCGACCACCATGACGAAGGCCGAGCAGGAGGTGCTTACCGCCAAGAGCCTTGCCGGCACCCCGGGCCTGCGGCTCTCCTGCCAGATCGCCTGTGATGCCGACATGGAGGTGAAGGCGATCAGCCGGCTCGCCGGGACAGGTCGCCAAGACTGCGGCTCCCGCCCCGCCGACACCATCCAGCCACCACCCGAGTGGGTGTAACCCAGCACACTCACAAGGCCGCCGCATCGAGTGCTGG
>JAQBZA010000123.1 GCA_027622795.1 Planctomycetota bacterium
GAGTGCGACCGGTGGCAGGCTGGCTTGGGAGATGTTCATGCGGGCAAGTCGGATGTGCCGCGGTCCGCGACACGCTGCACAGGTGCCGGCCAAACGTGACCAGTCCCAGAGATCGATTGTCACAAGTGTCTCAGCGATCTGGCCCATAGTGCCCGCGCGCCGCCGGGCCCCGTCGACGAGCCGAGCAGCCGCCCGTTCGAGATGCGCGGCGGTGGGAAGTGAACATTGTCCGTCGGCAAGGAGCGCGTCGATGAAACCATTGCCGGGTCGAAGGGGTACGACGCTCACATGCCGGGCGCCATGGGTAGCCGCGAAGGTGACGCCACGGGCAGCCTCCTCCACGAACATATCCGGGTCAACCCAGGGCAGTCCGAGAAGCACAAAGGCCCGAATGTCAGTATCCCAACTCCGGAGGCGATCGCAGGCGGCCATGAAGTCGTCGAGTGACATCTGTTTGCCAAGTCGGGGGAGCACGTCGGCGTGAACGGTCTCGAGCCCCATGGCGATCTCGAGTCGGCCGGTGAGCTGCTCGCGAAACCGCGGTATACCGTCATCGCAGAGCCGAGGATGGTTTTCGACGATCACTCGTTCATAGTCACCGATGAGCTGTGCGATGGCAGGTAGATCACCAGGCGGGACGCAGCGGGGATCGAAAAAATTGCTGCCGTTGTAGAGCTTGATCCACCTTCTCCCGGCCACGCTGCCGTCGAAGATATCACCAGTAGGCGAACCAATGCTCCAGGGGTGCGCGATGGCCAGTCGCACCTGTTGGGTGAGCCGCCCTGAAGCCGTGGGTGCCGGGAGGGTGTGCCGCCAAAGGTCGCACATGACGCAGGTGAAGCGACACTCGGCACCAGCCAGAATGACCACTCGTGTGGCAACGCCTCCACCAGGTGCGGAAACCTCCCACTCGTCCCACATCGATACCGGCACCTCGGGGTCAACCATGGCCCGGGGACCGCGGAGTTTTCGCACGTCAGACCGCAGATGCACCATACCTCCTCATCGTATCGTGATGGCCCGTGTGAATCATCAAGGAACAGTCATGATGCTGCACGACGATGCTACAATCATCGGCTGGCGGGGTTCGATGCGGCTAGTTGCCAAAAGGGCCTGGCAGCGTTTTGCCGCACGGATCCCGCGAGTGTGCGGAGTTCGGCATGGGAGCATACGCATGAACAACGTTCACGGGGATGTGGCCCGCCGACGCCGTCCTTACGCGCCGGCAGTGGGGCCGCGACTGCGCGTGCTGCTGGTGGCGGTGCTCGCCACGTTGGCTGCCTTGGGTGCGAACTCAGCCTACCTCGCCTCCGTGACGGCGGCTGAATGGTTCACCGGCGACACGTGGCAAGGGTGGCTTTATCAGTGGATGTTTCTTGGACACCTTGTGATCGGGCTGCTGTTTGCGATTCCGTTTCTCCTGTTCGCGGTGCTGCATCTCCTCGCAACCCGCCACCGCCGCAATCGCCGTGCCGTTCGGGTGGGCTACGTACTGTTGGCCGTGGCGATCGCGGTGCTCGGTTCTGGTGGGCTTCTGGTGGGGATGCGGGTCACCAATGCTGCCGCCGGGGTCCCGGGCATGACCCGACTGGTCTATTGGGTGCATGTGCTGGGGCCTCTGGTCGCTTGCTGGCTTTATTGGCTGCACCGTCTTGCCGGCCCGCCAATTCGTTGGGGCGTGGGGCTCAGTTGGGCTGGCATTGTGGTCACCGCCATCGCCGGCCTGCTCGTTCTTCATGCTCAGGACCCACGGCGGCTCCACCGGCAAGGGTCCGACGAGGGGGCTCGTTACTTCGAGCCGTCGCTCGCCCGTACCGCGACCGGTGAGTTCATTCCTGCCAAAACGCTGATGATGGACGACGACTGCCGGCGGTGCCACGCCGATGCGCACGCCCGTTGGGAAGGAAGTGCCCACCACTTCAGTTCGTTCAACAACCCACTCTACCTGGCGAGTGTCAGAGAAACTCGGCGGGTTGCCCTCGGGCGGGATGGGGATGTGCGGGCCGCCCGCTGGTGCGCCGGCTGCCACGACCCGGTACCCTTCTTCAGTGGTGCCTTCGATCATCCCGAATTCGATGACGTCCACGATCCAACGGCTCATGCCGGCATCACCTGCACCTCCTGCCACGCCATTACGCACGTCAACAGCACGCGCGGCAACGCCGACTACACGATCGATGAACCGCTGCTCTATCCCTTTGCGACGGCCCGCCACGCGGGGCTCACCTGGATTCATGATCAACTCGTAAAGGCCAAGCCGGCGCTGCACAAGAAGACCTTCCTGAAGGAGTTTCACCATGACGCCGAGTTCTGTTCGACCTGCCACAAGGTCAGCATTCCCGGTGAACTCAATCACTACAAGGAATTTCTGCGTGGCCAGAATCACTACGACTCCTTTTTACTGTCAGGTGTATCCGGCCACGGCGCGAGGAGTTTCTACTATCCGGAGAAGGCACGGGCCAACTGCAATGACTGTCACATGCCACTTCGGGAGGCTGCCGACTTCGGCGCAGCGATACGTGACGACACCGGGCGGCTCACGGTGCATGACCATCTGTTTCCGGGAGCCAACACCGGCCTCGCAGCGCTGCTCGGGCGGCCCGATGTGATCGAGGCACATCAGGGATTTTTGGAGGATGCCGTCCGCGTCGATCTCTTTGGCCTCCGGAAGGGGATGGCGATCGATGGCCCACTCACTGCGCCGCTCTGGTCAGGGCAACCCGGGCTGCAGGCAGGCCGAAGCTACGTTCTGGAGACTGTCATTCGCACCCTCGCGCTCGGGCACCTGTTCACTCAAGGGACGGTCGATTCCAACGAGGTCTGGCTCGACATCAGCGTGGAGAGTGAAGGCCGCGTGATTGGTCGTAGTGGTGCACTCGATCCAGCGGCGGGCAACAGCGTCGATCCGGCGGCGCACTTCGTCAACGTGTTCATGCTCGACCGTGATGGCAATCGCATCGATCGTCGCAACGTCCAGGATATCTTTGTGCCGCTCTATGATCACCAGATACCACCTGGCGCGGCCTGGACGGTGCATTACGGCCTCGAGCTACCGGCCGACGCGGTCGCCCCCGTTACGATCCGAGCCAAACTCCAGTATCGAAAGTTCGACACGGCTTTCCTGACCTTCGTGGCGGAGCAGGCACGTCCCGGCGACCCGCCCACGAAGGGGATTACGCCGGGCCGGCCCGCCTTCAACGAGCTGCCGATCACGACTCTTGCCGAGGCCGAGGTGACCTTGCTGATCGAGGATCCCTCAGTGGAGAAGGCTGACGCGGCGGAGCCAGTGATGGTGGAGCAAGTCCATGATGAACCAAGTCACGTCGCCACATGGGAGCGGTGGAACGACTATGGCATCGGCCTGCTCGTCAAGGGCAAGGGAGAGTTGCGACAGGCGGAAGAGGCCTTTCTCGAGGTGGAACGCCTTGGCCGCTTCGATGGACCACTCAATCTTGCACGTGTCTATCTTGCTGAGGGGCGGATCGATGAGGCCGCCGCGGCACTTGAACGGGCGGCGGCTCACACGGCTCCTGCCCCGCCCGCCTGGACGTTGGCGTGGCTTGCCGGACAGGTAAGCCGCCAACAGGGCAATCTGGAGGAAGCCGAGGCAAACTTTCGGAAGGTGCTCGAGGATCACACCCCGGAGATGCGGGCGAGGGGATTCGATTTCAGTCGTGACTACGAGGTACGGAATCTCCTTGCCCTCACGCTCTTTGACCGCGCCAGTCGGCTGCGTGGTTCGTTGGCTGCATCGGATCGTCGTCGCATTCTCGGCGAGGCGGCGGCTGAGTTCGAAAAGACATTGGCGATCGACGCTGAAAACATCGTCGCCCACTACAATCTTGCCCGCATCCATGATGAACTGGGGGATAGGGAGGTGGCAGAGCGGCACCGGCAGCTCCACGCACGGTACAAACGCGATGACAATGCCGCAGACCGTGCCGTGCGACTCGCGCGGGAAAAATACCCGGCGGCCGACCGTGCTGCCGAAGCGGTTGCGATCTATCCGCTGCATGAATGAGGCCCATGTCACATCCTGACGCGTCTGAGACAAGCGCCGACGATCCGGTCGACCTGGATGATCGAGTGATCGCCGTCGCCTTGCGGCGATCACTCATTGCGGTGTGCTTCCTCGCGATCGTGATCACTGGTGGCTGGTTCATTCTGCGGCAACAGCCACCGATGCCGGTGATGCGGCAGGCGCCGCTTACCTTGCCAACAGGCCGCGCCCTGCCAGCCCTGACCATTCCGACACTTCCCTTCACCGACATCACCACTGAAGCCGGCATTCGGTTCACCCATCAGAATGGAGCGGCGGGGGAGAAGCTTCTGCCGGAGACGATGGGCAGCGGCTGTGGATTCATCGATTTTGACAACGACGGCGATCAGGATCTGGTGCTGGTGAATGCCCGGCGATGGCCGTGGGACGAGCGGGCAGATGCCGGTCAGGCAACCACCGCGCTGTATCAAAACGATGGCACCGGACAGTTCACCGATATCACCGCCGGAAGCGGGCTCGATGCATCGCTGTATGGCACGGGCCTCGCCGTTGGTGATGTCGACAGCGATGGACTCACCGATGTGTTCATCGCCTGTGTCGGCAATGACCGGCTCTTTCGCAATCTCGGCGAGGGGCGTTTCCAGGACATCACGGAGGTGGCCGGAATCGCGGGGCCGGCCGACGCATGGAGCACGAGTTGCGGCTTCTTCGACGCTGATGCCGACGGAGATCTCGACCTCTTCGTCTGCAACTATGTCGAGTGGTCACGGGATCTCGATCGCGGTCAGGATTTCCGCCTCGTCGACGGAAACCGTGCCTATGGCCGTCCCCAAAACTTCGGCGGCAGTTGTGCACGGCTCTATCAAAATGACGGTGGCGGTCATTTTAACGACGTATCCGCGGCCGCCGGAATCTGCGTCATGAACCCTGCCACCGGTGCCTCCATGGCCAAGTCTCTGGGGCTGGCCTTCGACGACCTCGATGGGGATGGGGCGACCGACGTGGTCGTGGCCAACGATACGGTGCAAAACTTCCTGTTCCACAACCGTGGTGACGGCACATTTGCCGAGGTAGGCGGGCTCACCGGGCTGGCCTTCGACATGGAGGGCCGAGCTCGGGGAGCCATGGGAATCGACATCGGGCGTTTCCGGAATGATGCCGACATCGGGATCGTGATCGGAAACTTTGCCAATGAAATGACGGCGCTCTATGTGTCGCGCAATGCCGCGCTTGCCTTTCGTGACGATGCGATCTCCAACGGCCTGGGGCCTCCGACCCGGCTCGAGTTGACGTTTGGTGTTGCGTTTGCCGATGTCGACCTCGATGGACGCCTCGATATTCTTGCCGCTAATGGCCACCTCGAGGAGGACATCAACCGGGTGCAGCGGACTCAGTTTTACGCCCAGCCGCCCCGGCTCTACTGGAATTGTGGCACCGAATATGCCACAGAGTTTGTGCCGGTGCCGAAATCAAGCACAGGCGAAGGCTTTGCCCGACCTCTTGTCGGTCGGAGCCTCTCCGTGGCCGACATCGATGCCGATGGAGATCTTGATTGCCTGATCACGGCCAGCGGTGGGCCGCCACGACTGCTCCGCAATGAGCAGGCGCTCGGGCACCATTGGCTCCGACTCAGGCTTGTGGGTACGAGTCCCAACAAGGAAGCGATCGGGGCCGTCGTGACGCTGCATCGCGGGCTCGCAAAGGAGTCCGCTGGCACACAGTTTCGTTGCGTGAGCCCGACTCGGGGTTACCAGTCACAGAGTGAACTGCCGGTGACATTTGGCCTGGGGTCTGATCCAGATACCGGCACCGTGCGGATCCGCTGGCCGGATGGGGGTACGACCGAGCATGTCGATCTTGCACCGGACCGGCTCCACGTCATTCGTCGTTGACCAATCACTCCCGTGGCTTGTTTGTTGGTGTCAGCATGAGAGCCCTCCGTCCGCTGGCTGCAGGAGTCGTTGCCGTCGCCGCCCTCGGCCTGATCCTGGTGGCATGGCGGATGTGGTCGGTGAGACCTACCGCCGAGGATCCGTCGGGAGAGGAAACCCTTGCTCCGCCGAGGCTTGCTTCCCGGCCCGATGACTTCGTCGGCTCGAGGGCCTGCGTCCGTTGCCACGCGGACCTTGCGGCGACCTTCTTTGCGCACCCGATGGGCCGTTCACTCGGCAGAGTTGATGCGGTCACACGGATTGAGCACGGGTCACCCGGGCCCGTGGCCAGGGATGGCGACCGCGAGTATCTCGTGGTCGAGCGGGAAGGGGTGACGGAGCACATCGAGCGTGTCATCGATGACATGGGTCTCATCTACGAGCAGGCCGTGCCTGTGCACTTTGCGCTCGGGTCCGGGCGACGAGGCCGCTCCTATCTTACCGAACGAGAAGGTCGGCTTTTTCAGTCACCCTTAGGCTGGTATACCCAGCGCGGCTGCTGGGATCTCTCACCCGGGTATCGTGATGATCGCAGCCTCCGCTTCGAGCGGGTCATCGATGACAGCTGCCTCTACTGCCATGCCGGCCGCACCCAGCCGGCCCCTGGTCGAGTGGGCCCGAGCGGTCGGTTTAGCGTCCCAGTCTTTTTCGAAGAGGCGATCGGCTGTGAACGCTGCCATGGTCCCGGCGGAAGGCATGTCGCCCGGATGGAACGCATCCGAGCCCAAGAGGAACACGAAACTCAGCCGATCAATACCAGCGACACAGATATCGTCAATCCATCGCACCTCAGCCCGGAGCGACGGGAGGCTGTCTGTAATCAGTGTCATCTTGCGGGAGCGGCGGTGATCCCCCGGCTCGGGCGAGGCTTCTTCGATTTTCGGCCTGGTGACCTGCTCGACGACACGCTCGTGGTACTGGAGTCGAATGCGGGTGATCATCAAGCAGCCGTGAGCCACACTGAACAGATGCGAGCCAGCCGATGCTTCACTGCAAGCAATGGTAGTCTGGGCTGCACGTCCTGTCACGATCCGCACGCGGTGCCAGCTGCGGACGATCGTGACGTGTTCTATCGGGCTCGTTGTCATGCCTGCCACGGCGACGAGGCGTGTGGACTTTCTGTTTTGCAGCGTGTTGAACGTGCCGACAACTCATGCATCAGATGCCACATGCCGAAGGCAGCAGCGGGAGACATTCCCCATACGGCGTTGACTGATCACACGATCATTCGGCACACCGCCAAATTTGCCCGCTCATCTTCAGGAAAAACGCCCACTGTTTCCGGTGACGAGCCTCACGTGTTTGCCGGTGGCGTCTCCCGGCTGCCACGGCGTGAGGTCGACCGTGCGCTCGGCCTCTGGAACGCGACGCTCGCCCTGCGGCAGCGTGACTCGCAGCGCGCGGCCGAGGCAGTCGCACTGCTGCTCGGCGATCCGATCACCGATCCCGGCCCGGCTGGAGTTCCTGATGCCGTAGCTGACGACGTGCCGGTGCTCCTGACCCTTGGAGATCTCTTTGCGTCCACTGGCCGCGGGGATATCGCCACGGCCTGCTACACCCGGATCCTCGCGCTCGACCCGCAGGACGAGGCTGCGTTGGCTGGCGCATTGGGGTTGGCCGCCGCCTCTGGTCAGATGGCAACCGCCCTCGACTACGCCGACCGCTTGGCGAAGGCGAGCCCCTTCATTGCCGAGGCCCACGCCCGACGGGCTGCCATCCTCGCCACCTTGGCCCGTTGGAGGGAGTGTCGGGAGGCGGCGGAGCGTGCTGTCGCTCTTGACCCAACGGCAGTTGGTGCCCAGCAGCGACTGATCGAGGCGTGTCGCCACCTCGGTGACGAGGCGGCTGCCAACGCGGCAGAGACACGGCTGCAGCGGCTCGAAGATGTGATCACGGCCGGCTCACCGGCTGCAAATCCGCCGTGAATCAGCCTGCCCGTGGGCGGCAGGCAAAAAGAAAGCATCCACTCAGGGTGCGAGCGTCGGCTCCGCCAGTGGCTCACGTAGAACGAGCACTTGATCGACAGCCACCCCGTCGAGCGACTGACTCACCCCGCTGGGCCACAACACCTCCATGGTGCATGGCCCATCAC
>JAQBZA010000124.1 GCA_027622795.1 Planctomycetota bacterium
GGCAATCCCGGGCAGATCACGCCCAACAGCACGATCGCCTACGAGCGGACCGGCAGCGGCTCGACCAGTCAGGGACAGCTGAATAACTACACGACCAGTGATTCGGCCACCATGACGGTGGCGAAGCCGACCGTTGCCAAGACGCTCGTCTCGACCTCGATCATCAGTGCCGCCAACTCCATCACCCAGGCGGTGATTGGGGAGCTGGCAACCTACAAGATCGTGGTGACGATTCCCCAGGGACGGACGCCAGTTGCCCAGTTGATCGACCGCATGAACCCCGGCCTGGCCTACGTGGGCCAGGGTGCGCCGGTGAATAGCAACCCCGCAGTCCTCTCCGTGCCGGGGCTGACCAATCCGCCACATCCCACCAGCAACGGCACCGTTGTCACCTGGGATCTTGGCGACATCGTCAACACCGACACCGACAGCTCGACCAACGAGACCATCACCTTTTTCGTCGAGACCGTCGTGCTCAACGTGAACGCCAACCATTCCGGGGTCAGGCTAAATAATCGTGCCCAGCTTTATTGGAACAACAAGGCGGCCTTCTCAAACAATGCTCAGAATCGCCAAGTGACGGTCATCGAGCCGAAGCTCAAAACCACCAAGACGGTGTCGGTCAGTGGCCTCGGCGGCAATCCGGGCGACCCGGTCACCTACACGATCGTGATCGAGCAGGATCCGACGAGCCAGACCGACGCCTTCGACGCCACGCTCACCGACATCCTGCCCCCGGAGATCGCCTCGCCCGTGCTGACGTCGGTGGACGACACGGAACTCCAGGTTACCAAAGCAAACTTCCAACTGAGCGGCAGTACGCTCACCACCACCACCCCCTTCGACTTTGAGAAGAATCCGAGTGGCCGCACGATCACGTTGAGGATCGACGGGACACTCCAAGGATCATTTACGGCGAATCAACAGATCACGAACACCGACTACGTGCGGTGGACAAGCCTGAATGGCAGCCCCGGCCAGATCACCCCCAACAACCCGAATGCCTATGAGCGAACGGGCTCCGGCGCGACGAATCAGGGACAACTCAACAACTACGTCGCGTCGAGCACGGCAGCGTTCACCGTCAATACGGCGGACCTCGCCGTGCTCAAGACGGTCAATAACCCCACGCCAAACGTCGGCGACACGATCACGTTCACGGTGACGGTCACCAACAACGGGCCCGACGCAGCCACGGGCGTGGAACTTACCGACACATTCCCGGCCGCGGGGCTCCAGATTGCGGGCACGCCGACTGTAAGCCAGGGCACCTACGACGTGGCTACCGGTGTGTGGGACATCGGCACGGTGCTCACCGGCGGAGGGAACACGCAGACGCTGACCATTCAGGCTCTCGTGCTGGCACCGGCGGTCAACACGATCCCAGCCGCCCGGACGAACATCGCCCAGATCACCGCGGTCGCCGAGCCTGACCCGAATCCCGCCAACAACCGCGACGACGCCACGGTCACGCCAAAGTACGCCGACCTCGGTGTGAAGAAGACGACGAGCAACCCCACGCCCAACGCTGGCACTCGTGTCACCTACACCGTGAGTCTCTTCAACCTCGGCACGTCTGAGGCGACGGGCGTCAAGCTAACGGATGTCTTCCCCACGAATGTTGCCCCGCCAGCCCCTTCTGACATTAGTGCACCAGCGGGGACCACTTTCTTACAAGACCTTGCCGCTGACCCGACCGGACGCACCTGGATCTGGGATGTGGGGACGGTTCCACTGTCCGCCACTGTGACCGCTCCGTTAGTGCTGACCATTACTGTTGACGTCAATAGCACCAGCACCGCGACGGAATTCAACAACGTCACGATTACCACAAGCGACGTCTGGGATCCCAACAACCGGAACAACTCAGCGAAGACACCAACCACCCCTCAGCAGGCCGACCTGATTTTGAGCAAAACGGTCGACAATGCCGCGCCGAATGTCGGTGATACGCTCATCTACACGATTACAGTCGATAACGCTGGCCCCAGCCTCGCCCAGGATGTGATCGTCACTGACACCATTCCCGCGGGAGTGACGTATGTCTTGTCAAGTGACAGCGGCAGCTATAACGCCAGCACGCGAGAGGTCACCTGGAATCTTGGCAATAACTTCCCTGTTGGCCAAAAACAGTTGACCGTGCAGGTAACAGTCGACACCCCAACCTCTGGGGCGATTGCGGCGATCGACAATACTGCCACGGTGGCGACGACTACGACAGACCCAAATCCTCTCAACAATACTGACACCGCACACGTCGTTCCGCTGCAGGCCGACCTGGCTGTCTTTAAGGTAGTGAGCAACTCGACGCCAAATGTTGGCGATACCCTCCAGTTTGCGATCGGCGCCGCGAACTTCGGACCCAACGATGCGACTGATGTTGTTGTGACCGATACGATTCCAGCCGGGGTTACCTATGTTGGAATCCCCTCAGGTGTCGGCCCCAATCCGACGCAAGGCACTGCAGTTTATGACGCTCAAAATAGAAAACTGACTTGGACGATTGGGGCACTGAACACCTCTGATTTTCCGATCTTGGTTTTTGATGTGACTGTCGATGCACCCTCTCCCGCCGGCATCCCCCCGACCGTCACCAACACCGCGACAATCACTGGACGGGAATATGATCCCGATCCCAGCAACAACACCGACTCGGTCAGCGAAACTCCACAATATGCCGATCTCGCCGTCACGAAGCAGGTGAGTGACGCTACGCCCAACGTCGGCGACATCATCACTTACACGATCACGGTCACCAATAATGGCAAAGACACTGCGACAAACGTCAACATTGTCGACACGATTCACGCGCTCACGGGCCTGCGGATCACCGGCACTCCACAGGCCAGCCTCGGCACGTTTGACCCGGCCACCGGCAACTGGGCAATCGGCACGCTCAATGTCAGCGGGGTAGCGACGCTGTTGATTCAGGCCGAAGTGCTGCCTCCCGCATCTGGTAATCCGTTGCCGCAGACGAACACGGCTCGGGTCAGCACGACGCCGACGGGCAAGCCAGACCAGTACGATCCCGATCCAAACAACAATTCCGCGACCGCCACCGAGACGCCGCAATACGCCGACCTGAAGGTGACGAAGACCGTCAGCAACCCGGCGCCCAACGTGGGCGATAACGTCACGTTTACGATCGTCGTCGAAAACCTGGGAGCCAACCAAGCGACAAATGTCTTGATCGACGACACCCTGCCGCCCGGCCTGACGTTCGTCTCCACGTCTTTGCAGGCCTACAACCCCGGCACCGGCGTCTGGACGGTGGGCACGGTTGACGTCGGGCCGGCCAATGCCCA
The DNA here is from genome assembly GCA_027622795.1 of Planctomycetota bacterium. Classification (GTDB taxonomy): domain Bacteria; phylum Planctomycetota; class Planctomycetia; order Pirellulales; family UBA1268; genus CACORA01. The sequence goes on from JAQBZA010000124.1 coordinate 3,306, forward strand.
GACGCTGTCGATCATTGCTACGGTGGCTGCGTCGGGGAGCTTCACCAACGAAGCGGAGGTGAGCACGACCTCTCCGCCGGATCAGTTCGATCCCGATCTGACAAATAACAAGGGCTCAGCCACTGTCACGACCCGCGAGGCCGACCTCGTAGTGACCAAGACGGTGAGCAACGCCACGCCCAACGTCGGCGATCTCATCACCTTTACCGTGACAGTCCGCAACGATGGCCCGGACATCGCCAACAACGTCGAGATCACCGACAGTTTTCCGGCGGCCGGCCTGCAGCTGGTCTCGGGTAAGCCCAGTCAGGGTGCGTTCAACTCGAGCACTGGCGTTTGGGATGTCGGCACGATTAACGTGGGGTCAGCCAATGCGCAGACACTCACGATTGAAGCCCGCGTGCTTGCGCCTGCGGTCGATACGATTCCTCCTACGCAGACCAACGTCGCCCAGGTGACCAAGGTTGACGAGCACGACCCCAACCCGCTGAATAACCGCGGCCAGGTGAGTGAAACCCCGCAGTATGCGGATCTGGCCGTTACCAAGGTGACCAGTAACGTCCAGCCGAATGTTGGGGACATCTTCACCTACACGGTGACGCTGCAGAATCTTGGGACGGCTACGGCGACGAATGTCGAAGTTGCAGAGTTGTTTCCCAACAATATTGCAATCGTCTCGATCACGCCGACCAACACCCATACGACCACCCGATTCAATCAACAGACCCCAACCAGTGGTGTGTGGTCCATTCCCACGATTGATTCCGGGGATTCTGAGGTGCTGGTCATCGTGGCACAGGCCACGAATGCCAGCGTCGCCTACAACACGGTCACGATCACGCATAGTGATGTCTGGGATCCGAACAGCAAAAACAACCAGGCCCGTACCCCGACTAATCCACAGCAGGCTGATCTCTATCTCACAAAGACAGTCGACAACGCTCGGCCTGAGGTAAACGATCAGGTCACCTTCACCCTGACGCTGGAAAACCTCGGCCCCACGGCTGCCCAAAGTGTGCAGGTTGTCGACCAACTGCCAGCGGGGTTGCAATTCGTTTCAGCCAACCCGCCGGGCAATTACAACGCCAGCACCGGCGTCTGGACTATTGGCACACTGGCTGCCAGCGCAAAGGAAACTCTCCATATCACAGCGCGGGTGCTGGAGCCCGTCGGCGGGACCGGTCCTGTGTCGGCCTCGACCAACACTGGAACCGCCACCTCGACCACGGTCGATCCCAATCCGGGCAACAACACCGATTCGGCGACGGTGTCTCCGCTGCAGGCCGACCTTGCCGTGGTGAAAACGGCCAGCAATCTGAGGCCACAGATCGGAACGACGTTCCAGTACACGATCGAGGTCTCAAACCTTGGTGCTGACACAGCGTCGAATGCGCAGGTCACCGATCAACTGCCCGCTGGGGTCACATACGTTTCTGAGCAGATCATCGGTGCACCGGCCGGCTCGAACTACGATCCGGCAACTGGCGTTTGGACCATTGGCACCGTTACCACGGCTGACCGACCCAGGCTGGTCATCACCGTCCGCGTGAATACAGGTAACAGCGGCGGCATCGTGCGGAATGAAGCAGAAGTCTCATCCGGCACATGGGATCCCAACCTGTCCAACAACAAGTCGATCATCGACGTCGATGTGCCGCCACGTGGTGTGATCGTCGGCACCGACATCGGCTGCGAGACCGGCCCGTTTGTCCGCGTCATTGATCCCGACACCGGGGCCGATGTGATCACGCCGTTCTTCGCCTACGAACCGAGTTTCCGCGGCGGCGTGCGGGTGTATGGGGCCGACGTCACCGGCGACGGCGTCCCGGAGATCATCACCGCTCCCGGCCCCGGCCGGCCGGGTGAAATCAAGGTGTTCACCGAGACCGGCGCGCCGCTCCCGGAATACAGCTTCTTCCCGTTTGGCCCCGGCTACGACGGCGGCATCGAGATCGCCGCCGGCTCGATCACGTCGGCCGGCGCGATCCAGATCGTCGCCGGCCAGGGCCGCGGCGGCACGGTGAGCGTGTTCGACGTGACACCCGGTGCGGCTACACCCGTGGCTGGTGTGCCCAGCCGGCAGGTGCAGCCCTTCGGCCCCGCCTTCCGCGGCGGCGTGAGCGTGGCCACCGCTGATATCGGAACGTTCAGCGGCACAACACTCGTGTCGAACGCTCCGGACGGCATCGACGAACTTGTCTTCGGAAGCGGGCCGGGGATGCAGGCGACGGTGAACGTCTACAACGGCGTGCCCGCGGTGCCAGCCTTGTTGAACACCTTCAATCCGATTGCCACCGGTTACAACCGTGGCATCTCGGTCTCTGTGCTGCCCTCGAGTGTGCGGGGCAATGCCGACAAGATCATGGTGGCGGCGGGCACTGCTGGAAATGGAGTTGTGGAAACCTACAGCGGCCTCTCGTCAACCCGCGAGGCGGCCTTCCAGGCCTTCGGCGGCGGCCGGGCCGCGGTCTTTGCCGCGGCGATCGACGACTCCGAAATCTTCAGCGTGCAGGGCCTCGGCGGCTCGATCGACGGCGTTTCGAAAAACACGTCGCCATCGGGTGGTACTTCGGGCATCCTGCCGCAATCGACCGACGCCTACCCACCGCTCCGCGTCGGCATCTTGCGGCCGTAAGCGGCAACCGCGGCAGGTGACGCCCAGCCAGCTACCAGCGGTATTCGGTGCCGAGATTGGCACCCTGCAGGAAGAGCACGCCGTTGTCATTGATCCCGGTACCGGCGCCGGCCGCCGTGTTGAAATCCCATTGGGCGGGAGCGAGGGCGGCTCCGGTGAGCCAATAGAAGTTGTAGCCGGCCCGGAAGCCCCAGTGGTTGGTGATCCGGTAGATGAGCGTGCCGTTCAGGCTCCCGATGAAGCCCACGCCGCCGGTGCGGGCCGAGACGGCGTCCCGCTCCACGCCAGAGATCGTGCCCACGATCGGATCGGCCGACTGATAGGCGCTGGTGCCGCAGAGGGCCGTTTTCCACCAGCCCTCCACCGCCCATCGCCGCCACTCGCGGCGGCCTCGCATGCCAATTTGGCCGCCGAAGTAGTTGGTGCTCGTCCGCACGGTGTAGTTCGCCGGTTCCGGCGGCGAACAGCACTGCACGTTGAGATTGGCCGATTCGTCGAGCCCGGCCCAGATGAATCCGGCCAGCCAGTTGATGCAGTGGCAGTTTCTTTTGCAGCGGGTGAGGCCACACCAGTTGGGCCCGCACTCCTCGCAGCAGTCGTAGCAAAAGATATTTGCCTCGGCGATGTTGAGCGTGGACCAGTACGTGGCCCGCACTTGCTCGGCGTCGTTGAAGTTGTTGACCGCCAGCCCGAGTGGCGGCGGCAGTTCGAGATTGTCGGGGCCGTTCACGACCGCCTCGCCAAACATTCCGTAGATTCCCGTATAGCCAACCTCCCAGCCGTAGCGGTCGGTGAGCAGCGAGCCGTAGAAGAGCCGCACGCCGGTGCCGAGGCCCGGCTGCAGATCCTGCGTGGACATCACGGGGAGGCCGGTGTCGGCATTGAACACGAGCGGCCGGTCGCCGATCTGGTTGTTTCGCTGGAGGAACAGCACGTCGAAGATCGCGTAGTGGTTCCAACTCGGGCAGCAGCAGCACCGCCGCAGTTGCTGCATGCAGGCTTCGTCAGCCAGCGGGGCCGCGTCGAATGGATCTGCCCCGATCACCTCTTCCGAAAGGGCCGGCACGTCGTCATACGACGCGATTGCGACGGGCCCCATGGGACCCGCAGCGAGCATCTCATCGAACGATGCGGCCCGCGCAGCAGCACAGGCTCCAACGGCTCCTATCAGGATCAGGAGGGTACTGACCACGCCAGCCGCCCGCGTTGGTGCGGTCTTCAAACGTCCGAAAAGTTTCATGATCCCCCTCCCTGGCGGCGGGCCTCCGCGGCCCGACCCATCATGTCGATCGGACACGTCCAGCCGGAAACATGATCACAGCCGTTGGATCCCGCAGGGACACGTTCACCCGGAAGGTTCGTCATGGTTTCCAGGGATCCCCAAGCCTCCACCCGCCAGGCTGCGTAAATTCTGCCGCTTCAGAAAAAAGCGATTACCCCGTTTTTCCGGCCCGTTCGTGGACAGCCGGCATGCGGAGAGGCTACACTTCACTTTTTCCGGAACCTCATCAATTCTTCACGATTCCCCAGCGACGGAAGGCGCAGCGACCGCATGGACCAGTTTCGCAGGATTCAGACCGGCAAGACCGGCGACGTGCACATGGTGGCTTTTAAGGATGCGAAGATCCTCGACGACACCGTGCTCGACGAGATCAAGACCGAGCTCAACACGCTCATCGGCAAGGTGCCCGGCCCCGACGTTCTCCTCGACTTCGGCAACGTGCAGTTCATGTCGAGCGCGATGCTCGGGCTCCTCGGCCAACTCCATCGCAAGATTTCGGGCGGCAAGGGCCGCCTGAAGATGTGCAATATTCGCCCCGAGATCTTCCAGGTCTTCAAGTTGACGAGCCTCGACAAGCTCTTCAGCATCCATAAAGACGCGCCCACGGCGTTGGCGACCTTCAAGTAACGGGCCGCCGCAAAGCGGGCGAGGGGGCGAAGCACGATCGTGACGGGTGACGCAGGCAGCGGAGCGGGAAACGGTGCGGCCGGCGGCCGCGATGTGCTGATCGCCGAAGACAGCCGCATCCAGGCCAAGATCCTCCAGAAGCGGCTCACCGAGGCCGGCCACACGGTTCGCTG
>JAQBZA010000125.1 GCA_027622795.1 Planctomycetota bacterium
GACAGGTTGAAGCCCGTGGCCCAGATGCTGAACGGTGGAATCGACAGATTCTCGAAGGCATTGACGTTGTTGCTCAACTGCCAGCGGGCGTATTCGGCCAGGGCGTTTTGCGACTGCGGAAAGAATCCGCCGACGGTGATGTTGTAGGCAGCCCGGGAGGCCAACACCCGAAAGCCCGCCTCGCGCAGGGAGAGGTTTTGCTCGTAGGCCTGCAGCACCAGCTGATCGAGCACCGGGTCGTTGAACTGCCGCCACCACTGCGTCTCGACGTCGGATTCCGACCGCACCTGCGGGTCATCTCCATCGATCCATTCGGGCTCCACAGGACCGACAGGTCGCAGGTAGGTGGGCCCCACCTTCATGTGGTTCCGCCAGTATTGGCCCCAGGGCGTGCAGCCAGGTGAGCACAGCGCGCACACTGCCACGAGCAGAACGATCGCCCGGCGTCGAGGCCGACTTGGTGGCAGGTGTTGTTTCATGGAGGCGGAACCCGTCCACGGCCGCGCCGTGATCGATTCGCTGGACATCGCGCCGGTGCGCAGCCTGGCCTGTGGACATGATCTCACCGCTAAAATCGTTACAATTCCCACATCTTCGTGAGGGTTTCTTGCGAATTGTCGCGAGGCCGAGAAGCTAGGGAAGACGGGCAACGAGGCGGGTTTTGGCCCCGCCGCAGTCCGCTCTGCTGCCGGGCCATCGAACCTCCGGCCATCCCCGAGCGTAGAACCGATTCCGCTGTCGAGGAGCCCTATGCCGTCGATCCATCTCCAGACCGAAATCCCCGGGCCGCGGTCTCGGGAAATTTCCGCGGCGCGGCAACAGCATGTTGCGCCGGGGCCCTTCCACACCACGCCGATCGTGGCAGCTCATGCCGAAGGGGCCGTGATCACCGACGTCGACGGCAATCGGTTCCTCGATTTCACCAGTGGCATCGGCGGCACCAACCTCGGCCACCGCGATCCGACGGTGATGGAGGCGATCGCCCGCCAGGCGGAGCAGTTTGTCCACACCAGCATCAACGTGGTCGCCTACGAGGGGTACGTCCGCCTCGCCGAGCGGCTCAACACATTGCTCCCTGCCGCCGCCCCCTGCAAAACCTTCCTCGCCAACTCAGGCGCCGAAGCGGTGGAGAATGCGGTGAAGTTTGCCCGTGTGGCCACCGGGCGGCAGGCGGTGATCGCCTTCGAACACGGCTATCACGGCCGCACCTACATGGCGATGGCGCTCACGGCGAAGGCCCATCCCTATAAGAGCGGCTTCGCCCCGTTTCCAGCCGAGGTCTACCGCGCGGCCTATCCTGACTTCTATCGCTGGCCGGGGGTGGCGGGTGATCCGGGGCCCTGTCCCGGCGGTGCGACTGCCGGCTGCCCCCTCGAACGGTGCCTCTGCCGCGAAGCGTTTGCGGCGTTTGCCGAAATGGCCCGGGCGCAAATCGGTGAAACGAACGTGGCTGCGGTGATCATCGAGCCGGTGGCTGGCGAGGGGGGCTTTATCCCGGCGCCGGCGCCATTCCTGGAGATGCTTCGCCGCTGGTGCGACGAGCATGGTGTCGTGCTGATCTTTGACGAGGTGCAGACCGGCTTCGGCCGCACCGGCAGCCTGCTCGCCTGCCAGCAACTGGGGGTGACGCCCGACCTGGTCGTGATGGCCAAGGGCCTGGCCAACGGCCTGCCGCTTTCGGCGGTCACAGGCCGGGCGGAGGTGATCGATGCGGTCGGCGTCGGCGGTGTTGGCGGCACATACTGCGGCAATCCGCTGGCCTGCGCCGCGGCCCTCGCCGTTCTCGACCGCTTCGATGATCCCGCGGTGCTGGCGCATGCCCGGCATCTGGGCGTGCGGCTGCGAGAGCGGCTGGAGTCCTGGGCCACGCGGTTTCCGCGGATCGGGCAGACGCGGGGCCTCGGCCCGATGCGGGCGATCGAGTTGGTGACCGATCGGGCCACAAAAACGCCCGACAAAGCGGCTGCGCAGGCCGTGGTGCGGTATGCCTATGAGCACGGCGTGATCCTGATGGCCTGCGGCACGCATGGCAACGTGCTGCGGTTTCTCATCCCGCTGACCCTCACCGACGACCAGCTCGACGAGAGCCTCGCCGTCGTCGAGGCCGGACTGGCGAGTTTGGGATAACAGGCTGAAGCCTGTCCTACTTGACGAGGTCTTTGAAGACCTTCCGCACCTTCTGCACCTTCGGGGCGGCGACGGCCTGGCAGTAGGGCTGAAACGGATTCTTGGCGAAGTAGTCCTGGTGGTAGTCTTCGGCTGCGTAGAACGTGCTCGCGGGTGTCACCTCCGTGACGATCGGGCCGGGGAAGACTCGCGCCGCATTGAGCTTCGTGATCACTTCTGCAGCGATCCGCTTCTGCTCGTCGTCGTGATAGAAGATTCCGGAGCGATACTGCGTGCCGACATCGGCCCCCTGACGATTGAGCGTGGTCGAGTCGTGGGTGGCAAAGAACACCTCGAGCAGTTTTTCAAACGGCACTACGGCCGGGTCATACTCGATCTCGATCGCCTCGGCATGGCCGGTGAGGCCGGTACAGACATCCTTATATGTAGGGTTGGGCACCTTGCCACCGATGTAGCCGCTTGTCACGCCCTCCACGCCCTTAATCTCGGCGTAGACCGCCTCGGTGCACCAGAAGCAGCCACCGGCAAAGGTGGCCTTCGCGAGCTTCGGAGCTCCCTCGTCGCCCTGCGGCTCAGCCGCTCCTGCATTGCCCATCAACATCACTCCTGCCACGAGAAATCCGGCCACTGCGTAATTCATAGTTTCACCTCACCTGCCTGCTTCCGCATTGTAGGAAGCCGCTGCGGATCGACGACATACCGCAGCGGCTTTTCGGCCCACACTCCAGCGTACCCGACACCGATCCGCGGCGTCCGCTCAATCCACCGTCGCGGAATCGCCACCCCGCTCGGCTCCAGCCAGAGCCCCGCCTTGCGGCCGGCGGCGAGCCCATTGAACGCCCGATCGATCTGCAGCCCTTTCGTCACCCGCCCGGGCCCCACAAACTCCCCTGCCCCGCGAATTAACACCGCCGCCGGCACGCCTTCCGCCCCGGTGACCACATTCAGCATCCAGTGCATCCCGTAGCAGAGGTAGACATACCAGCGACCCGCCGGGCCAAACATCACGGCATTTCGCTTCGTCATGCCCTTCGAGCCATGGCAGGCCAGATCGTGGGCCCCCAGGTAGGCCTCCGTCTCGAAGACCACATGCCGCCGCAGTCGGCCATCAGCTCCGTGGACCACCAGCCACGCCCCGAGCAGCTGCCGCGCCACCCGATCCGCCGGCCTGTCGAAAAAGTCGGGCCCATGGTGCATGGTTTTCTACCGAACGGCGCAGCAAACCAGCCGCATTAAGTTTCCCCAGCCAACACTCGGACCGCCCATCGCGCCGCCGCCAGACCGCTCGACGCCGCCCCTTCCACCTTTGCGGTGCCAAAGGCATCGCCACAGCAGACGATCGGGGGCTGCGTGCAGGCCACCACAAGGGGGTCGGCGACGGGTGTCTTCGGCTGGGCAAACTTCCAACGCTGTAGCGACCGCTCGATCACAGCCGTCGAGACTGGCCCGTCGATCCAGGCCGCCGCAGCCTCGAGCAACTTTTCAGCAACGTCATCGGCCGGGGCATCGAAATGCTCCCGGCTGAAGGCGGCCGTGGCATGGACAGTGAGTGACGGCACAGAGGAAATTCCCTTCTGCTGGTTATCGGCCAGCCAGGCGATGGGGCCGTTGGCCGGCCCCTCGGCCTCGAACTGGATGCCGCCAGGAGAGGGCACGAGGCTCGGCCGGTCGAGCACGAGCATGAGGGCAAAGCAGGGGTCATAGTCAATTCCCGCGAGCAACCGGAGGGCGGCGGGATCGATGGCGTCAGGCACCATGCCGCCAGCCACCATCAACTCCAGCGACTGCGGCACCGGCGACGAGACGATCGCCGCAGCGGCCCGCAGCATGCTCCCGTCGTCGATGCCGACGGTGACGCGCGCGGCAGCAATGCCGATCGACGCCACCTTCACCCCCGCGCGGACCTCACCGCGGGCCGGATCGAATGCCGTGGCAATATGCTTCGGGAGGCCCGTCATGCCCGACGTACCCCGCCAGCGTGGATGGCCATCGCCGGGGGGCAGCATGCCGCCCCCGTTGGCGGTGGCCCGCGTGAAGCCATCGCACCATTCGGCGACAGCGCCGGCGTCATGCGCTTCGCGGACCAGCGTGCCAAAGGCCCGGCCTCGGACCGTAAAGAACTGCGCGCCGTGATCGCACACCGCCGCGCCGAGTCGCCGCGTGGCCATTCGGCCTCCGACACCGCGGCCTTTTTCGAGCACGATCACGCGCAGCCCGGCGGCAAGCAGTTCACGGGCGGCAACGAGGCCGGCGACCCCAGCCCCCACGATCACAACATCGGCATTCTGGCCCGCCTGTGTCGTGCTCGTCATCGTACTGTCTCACCACCCTGATTCTTCGGAAGAGCCCGCGTCGCTCCCGTTGAGATGCCACCATCGACGAGCAGCGTCTGACCGGTAACGTAACCACTCGCGTCCGACGCCAGAAAGACCACGGCGCCGTCGAGGTCATCCGCCCGGCCTGGCCGTCGCAAGGGAATGCGATCGACAAGGTAGGCCAGCCACTCTTCATCGCGATAGAGCACGTCGTTTTGCGCCGTCCGAAACCAGCCGGGAGCCAGACAGTTGACGGTGATCCCATGCGGCCCGAACTCGTCGGCCAGGCTCATCGTCAGTTGCTTCACCCCACCGCGGCTGGCGCAATAGGGAGCCAACCCCGCGTAGCCAGAAACACTCGTTACGCTACCAATGTTAATGATCCGCCCGCGGCCCCGCGGCAGCATCGTGCGGGCCACAGCCTGTGCCACGAAGAACGTGCCGCGCAGATTGGTGTCGAGCACCGTGTTCCAATCATCCCAGGTGATGTCGAGCGCCGGCTTGCGGATATTGCATCCAGCATTGTTGACGAGAATGTCAATGCTGCCATGGTGCATGGCAGCGGTAACCGCAGCCTGAATGCTCGATTCGCTGCGAAGATCGAGTGCCGCCGTCTCGACGACGTGCCCCAGCGATTCCAACTCCCGACACGAGTCGGCCAGCGACGCGATGTCACGGGCCGTAATCACGAGATCGGCGCCGGCCCGTGCCAGCGCCCGTGCCATCTGGAGGCCGAGGCCCCGGCTGGCCCCAGTGACCAGGGCACGGCGTCCAGTGAGATCAAACAGCGCGTCTCCCATGGCTTCCTCTGAATTCGCGGTTGTCGCGTCATGGCTCAAGGACGACCTTCACCAGCCCCGGCTCGCGGCGGTGCAGCCGGTCAAACCAGTCGGGCCCTTCGACGAGCGGCGCCACGCGGCTCACGAAGCTTGAGAGATCAACTTGTCGAGTTGCAACGAGGCGAATCGCCTCGGGATAGCAGCCGGCCGAGGCGCACGATCCTTGGAGCCGAATCTGCCGCGTCACCACCGCTTGAAGCGGCAGGTCGATCGTCGGCGATACGTTGCCCACGAGCACGACCGTCCCGCCCCGGGTGACGGCCGCAATGGCGGTCTGCACCGATGCTGTCGCACCGACCGCCTCAATCACCAGATCAGCACCATCGGTATCGATCGAAGACGTTCCCCACTCGGCAGCCTGCCGCCCGGCATCCTCACCGCCAGGAAAGACCGCGGTCGCGCCGAGCCGAGTGGCCTCCTCCAGCCGCGCCGAGTCCATGTCGATGGCTGCAACCCGGGCCACGCCGCGGGCCTTCAGCGCCGCCACCACGGCCAGGCCGATCGTGCCCGCCCCCACCACCACGGCCGACCGCGTCTGCGGACCGGCGTTGCCAAGCGTCACAGCCTGAAGGGCGATCGTGAGCGGCTCGAGCAGGGCGGCCGACACGAAGTCGACCACCTCGGGTAGCGGATAGACGCACCGTCTCGGCACGACGGCATACTCGGCAAAGCATCCATGCCGGCGATAGGTGCCGCACGAGACACCGAGAACTTCCCGGCGCGTGCAGAGATTTTCACGGCCTGTCTGGCAGTATTCACAGCCTCCGCAGAAAATTGTGGAGTCGATCGCAACCCGCGTGCCGACGGCGATGTCGGCCACGGCTGAGCCGATCGCGTCGATAGTGCCCGCCGCTTCGTGCCCCATCACGAGCGGGGGAATCCGTCGGCCTGTCGACCCGGTAAACCCATGAACATCGCTTCCACAGATCCCGCAGGCAGCAACCCGCACCCGCACCTCTTCCGCTCCCGGTGAGGGCGTTTCGACATCGGCCACCACAAGTGCGCCGGGCGTGGAGAGGAGCAGTGCCTTCATACGGGCCCACATGGTACGCTGCCTTCGTGGTTGGCGGGAGGGTCCGCCCCATTTCGGCAGGGATTCGGCAGGGAAACACGCATGGCGTCCTGGCAGCTTGTGGCTGTGGTCATCACCGGCGTTGCCGCGCTTGTGGCAGCCGTGATGTGGCTACGGATTCACCCGTTTGTCGCGCTCCTTGCCGTCGCCATCGGTGTGGGGTTGGCTGCAGGGATGCCGCCTCAGAAGGTGATCGACTCGATCACGGCCGGAATGGGCAACACGCTGGGATTCGTGGCCGTGGTGGTGGGGCTGGGCTCGATCTTCGGCATGATGCTGGAGGAATCGGGCGGCGCTGAGAGACTCGCGGAGCGGCTTGTCGCGGTCTGCGGCCCGCAGCGGACGGCGATCGCCCTGGGGCTGGTCGGGTTTCTTGTTTGCATTCCCGTCTTCCTCGACGTCGCGTTGGTGATGCTCCTGCCGCTGGCTGTGGCGGCGGGCCGACGGACAGGACACCCTGTCACACAGTTCGCGCTCCCGATGCTGGCCGGAATGGCTGTGACCCATGCCTTCGTGCCGCCAACGCCCGGGCCGACCGCCGTAGCCAACCTGCTCGGCGCCGATCTCGGCTGGGTGATTGCCGTCGGCATCATGGCTGGGCTCCCCACGCTGCTGATCACAGCCGTTGTCGCGGCGCGGGTGCTGGCGCGGCGCGCGGCAGGCGACGTGCCGGAGGCCACGACTCTGCCAGCAGCAGGTCGGGGCCACCGTTCTTGGGCAGCGCCTCATTTGGGCGTAGTGATCGCCCTGCTCGTGCTGCCGCTGGCACTGATCGTGGGCGACACGGCTGTTCGCGCCTCGATGGGCAACGAATCACCGGTGGCGATGTGGCTCGCACTGGTCGGCCACCCCTTCACAGCGCTTCTCATCGCCACGCTCGGCACGTTTTATTTTCTGGGCATCCGTCTTGGTATGCCGGCAGCCGAGGTGCAGCGAATCGCCGAGCGGGCCCTCGAGCCGGCGGGTGTGATTCTGCTGGTGACCGGCGCGGGAGGCGTGTTCAAACAGGTATTGATCGATTCCGGTGCGGGGCAGGCCGTGGCCGCATCGCTGACGGCCGCCACGCTCCCAACCGTGGTCATCGCCTGGCTGGTCGCGGCCGTGATTCGCGTGCTCCAAGGATCAGCCACGGTGGCGATGATTACGGCGGCGGGGCTCATGGCGCCGCTGGTCGAGGCAGCCGGCCGAGCGGAGCCGTTTGCTGCCCTGGTGACGATTGCCATCGCCGCTGGTGGCACGGTTGCCTCGCATGTCAATGACTCAGGCTTCTGGCTTGTCGGCAAGTTTCTCGGGCTCTCCGTCGGCGACACGCTTCGCACATGGACGGTGCAGGAAACAATCATCGGTGTCCTGGGGCTTGTTTTCGTCGTCATCATCGCCGCCACCACCGGCAGCTTGTAAGTTTGTGCACAGGCCGTTCACCCCGTCGCTGGAGACATCTCATGCATCGGTCATGGTTGCTTTTTTTCATCGGCAGTGTCGTCTCCGTCGCGGTTGCTGGCCCAAGCCCGTCAGCCGCGGCTGCTGAGCGGCCCAACGTCCTGTTCATCGTCTCTGATGACCTAAACACGCTGGTGGGCTGCTATGGTGACCCTCTGGCCAAGACACCTCACATCGACCGGCTGGCCGCGCGCGGCGTGCGATTCGAGCGGG
>JAQBZA010000126.1 GCA_027622795.1 Planctomycetota bacterium
GAAGCGTAGCCAGGTCCGAGTGAGCGAAGGCCTGGAGGGCCATAGCGAACGTCCGGCGACGTGTCACGGGCAACCCCGGCGTAGCACCGGCGATCTGAGCCCGCGACAGGCTGAAGCCTGTCCTACTTTGCCAGAAGACGTCAGCCGGCGGGGGTATAGAAGGCGGCTCGGGAGCTGACGGCGCGGTCGCGTCGCCGCCGTGGGCGGGGCGGGGCAATCATCCGTGATTCGAGCATGTCGGCCACGAGCCCCGCATCGATTGGATCACCCGTCATGTTTTCAAACTCGTCCTCGAAGCCGAGCACCTCGTGGATCGGGCTGAGTGGGAAGCCACGCACCGCCAGATCGCACCCGCCGACGCGGATCGTGTACCGCGTGGCCGAAATCCGTGCTGAGGTCTGCTGAGTTGGGGTTGATGTCGCATGCATGGTGGGTGCCTCCACGAGGGATGCCGGGGTTCCGAACTGATTCCCAGCCGGTGCACACTTCTGCATACGCCGTGCCAAACCTGAGGCAGGCGCTGCCAATCGCCCCATACGCTCCAAGTTGCCAGCCCCGCGGCTCCACCGACATTACGACATGCACAATCGACACGTTCGGCAAACTGCGGGAGCTGGCACGGTTGAAAAAATTTCACCGCAGTTCCAAGCCCGACCGGAGAACGGGCCTGCCACTACACAGCACTGCAAATCAGTCCCCTGCCCTCTGGTCGGGCAGCACCGAAGCCTCGCGGCGGGTGCGAATCCGGTCGCGGAGTTGCGCGGCCAGTTCATAGTTTTCAGCCCGCACCGCCTCGTCGAGTTGCTCGTTCAACGTGGGGCCGACATCGTAGCGACGGCGGACGTTTTCCCGCATCTCCTCGAGTCGGCGAACGAGTTCGTCTTCGGCATACTGCTCGGCGGCGTCATACCGCTCAAAGAGTTCGCGGAATCGCTCCAGCCCGGCGTTGATTTCCACGATCGCCCTTTCGGGGCCATGTTCTTCAAGCTCAGCCAAGGCCGCGGCCTGGACCCGGTGAAACAGCACGGAGGGCCGATACTGCTCATGAGAGATGGTCCATTCGTCGTCGGACGAATGCTCGCGAATGAAATCCATGAACGACAGGCTGTGGTCAGCATCTCTGGCGGCCCTTCGGTATTCCCGCAGCGAGAGCCAGCAGAGTCGCCGGTGATAGAACTGGATAAACTCCCGATCAGCCTCAGCGCACTGCTCCTCGCTAAGCCGGAAGGCTTCGCCTTTCCGCACCGCTTCTCCGACGAGGTAATCAAAGTACGTCTCGGCACCATGCGGCCGCGAACCATCCGGCCGCAACTCCGTCTCCATCTGCAACAGCCCCATATCGACCCTCATCTGGAGTACCTGACGGCCACCGCGGGCTTTCACAAGTCTGGCGTTAACCTCTCCTGGGGAAAAGTCCCATCCCTTGAGTACGGTATCGATGTCGCGAGGCGTGGGCATGCGTGGTGGTCCCTCCACATGAGTCGGCAGGCAGGCAATCCCTGCTCCTCGCGAAGTATACCAAGCCAGCCGTGCCGCTTCCCGCCGGAACTCAGTCGCGTGGCTGCTTCCGGCTGCGTTTGGTCTCACTGCGATGCCGCTTCGTCGCCAGTCGCCGCGCGACGGCCGCCCGTGGGATCTTGGTTTTTCGCCGCACAGTCGGCCGCACTGCGGCCCGCTCGACAATGGCGGACAGTTTTGCCAGACAGTCGGCGACGTTACGATGCTGATCGCGAAATCGCTGACTGGATATGACCAACTCCCCATCAGCGGTGAGCCGCGATCGCTGCTGCTCTTCAAGCCGCGATCGTACCTCCGGCGGCAGGTGCGGCGAATTCCGCACGGTCAAGCGGAGCACGGCTTTGCTGCTCGTGCGATTGACATGCTGGCCGCCGGGACCAGCGCTCCTGGCAAACTGCCAGTCGAGGGCAGCAGCCGGAATGACGATGGATCCGCGGGCCAGACGAAGCGTTGGGATGCGTGCCATGCCCACACCCTATGGCCTGCCGGCGGCATCGGGCAACGCCAGCATGCCAGCATCCCAGGGCGCGGGAAACCACGAAAAACAGTGATCTGGACAGTCCGCGCGCGGCCGCTCCATACTTTTGCCCTTCCCGCGGTGGATCACCGGAATTGGCCGGATTGATGGCGGCTGCCGTGGAGTGTTGAGGAGTTGATGACACGCATGTTTCACGCTGCTGCAAGCCAGCTGACCGCCCCCCGCTGGGAACTTTCTGAAGAACTCCCCCACCTCGCCGCCCGGGGGTTCACTGCCCTCGCCGTTTGGCGACACAAGCTTTCTGATCTGGGGCCTGCCGAGTCACGGCGGCTCCTCAGACGATTTGGGGTTCGCGCGTCGAGCGTGCAGTGGGCCGGGGGCTTCACTGGCGGTGACGGCCGCACCTTCGATGAGAGCGTGGCTGATGCAGCTGAGGCGATCGATTGGGCGGCTGCGCTCGGCAGCCCGGTGGTCGTGCTCCACAGCGGGTGCCGGGGCGGCCACACCCGGTCCCACGCGCATCGGCTCCTGGTGGAGGCGGTCGAGCAGTTGGCCCCGCAGGCCATGCGGGCCGGCGTGCGGCTGGCCATCAAGCCCCTCCACCGTACTACCGCCGTGCGGTGTAGCTTCCTGACGCGGCTTGTCGACGCCCTGGAACTGGTCGACGATCTTGTTGAACGGCGGCAGGCCAATGCCTGCGTTGGCCTGGCAATCGACCTCTGGCACTTTGGAGACGACCCCGATCTTGGCAGCCTGCTGCCGCTCCTGATCGACCGCACGGCGATCGTGCAGGTGGCCGATCGCCTCGGGCCACCGACGGCCGACCATGAGCGGCTCCCGGCGGGCCGGGGCACGTTGCCCTTGGAAGATGTCGTTGCGGCCTTTGTCGACCATGGCTACCGCGGCGACTTTGAGTTTGATCCGGTCGGCGAGGCAGTGGAGGCCGCCGGCTACGAGGTCATACTCGACGAACTGGCGACCACGGCCGCAGAGTGGTCTCGGTCGCTCCACGTGCACAGCGGTCATGCCGACACCCAGCCACGGCTGCCCGCCTACCGGCTACGACCCACCGGAGCCCGCAGGTCCCAAGCCTCCAGCCAGATGGTTTCCCCCGGCTGAAGCCCAAAGTCTTCCCGCAGGCGACGATCGAAATCGTCCATGTGGGCGGCCCCGTAGAAGATCGCGACCCGCTTGCGGCCGCGGGCGATCTGGTCGCGCAGCACGTCGATCGCGGCGGCATTGCGGTCGGTGATGAGCGTGGAGCCATCCTCGCCGCCAAAGGCGGCGGTAAGCACTTCCATGTCGGTAAACTGCTCGGCCATGATCCTCCGCAGCCGCACTTCGCGGTCGGAGCCGAAGAGGATGCCGAAGAGGTCGCCCACACCAATGTCGGAGGCAGGCGCCTTACGGGTGTTGGCTCGGGCCATACTCTCCTGCATGAGCTTCATAAACATGCTCCACCACGACTCGCCCCGCTTGGCCATCGCCGCATCGAATTCCTTGGGCGAGAGGTCGGCATGCACGAAGTTGGGGGCAGCGTAGTCGATTGCCTCAAGCTGAAACTCGAGCCCAAGCAGTTTGGTCAGTCCCTGCTGGGCAGAGCCGATCGCCCCGGTCGGCTTGCCACCAGGCCGGGGAACGCGGGCATTCTCCGGGGCGACCAGTTCGTAGAGCACGGCATCGTAGTGCTTGAAGAGCCGGTCGAGCGTCTCGTAATAGGAACGGCCCCCCACGTGTACGGCGGCCACAAGATCGACCTGCAGTGGCAGCCGCCGACCGGCCCGCGCCGCCGCCTCTGCCGGCTCGAGGTATTCGACGATCGAGGTGTCGAGCGAAAGCGGCTCCCGGGCCCCGTCGCGGGAGAGCCGAAGAAACTCTGCCTCTTCTTGCCTGACCGTCTTGGCTTCGGCTGCCAGCCGGCCGAGGGGCTTGGGTTCTTCAGCCCAAGCCGAAGAAATCAGCGCGGCAAGCCAGGCAAGGCCAGCGACAACGGTCGTCACAGAAGGACGCAGGAGGGCGGGGCGAGGCATTGGTCGTCTCCAAATTAGATTCGCTCGGCAACCACGCCACGGCGCGGCCTCTTTGCAGGATACCCGAGCCCGCCCCATCTGCCATGTTTTCTCAGACAACCGGGAGAAAGCAGGCCAAACCGCAGGGTTTGCCAAGTTTCATCAACTGGAACGACCGTCACGACCGATACCGAAGGACGAGTCCGCACCGGCGGGCATGAGGCTCCTGATCCACGGGATACCTGCGATGGCTACGAACGAACGAATCCGACGGCAGACAGGTTCGGCATTGTCGATGGCGGCGGCGGTTGCGATGCTCGTCGCCCCGGTGCTGCCCACTACGCGCATCGCTGAGGCCGGTGACTGGATGCCGCTCCTCCCGGATCAGGACTTCTACGATTTCCAGCTCTTCGCGCCGCCGGACCTGCAGGAATACAACATCTACAAGCGGCCTCACGAGGGTCTTTTTTTCTCGTACGATCGTTTGTATTGGGGAATCACGATCCCGCGAACGACACCTGTTGCGGAGACGCCCCAGGGTAATTATCTGATCCCCTACCAGCCGATTTCGCCACAGACCGTTGTGCAACTCAACAATGCCAATCTCCAGGCGACGACCACGTCCGGCACGACCGGGAGTGGCGGCAGCATCATCGGTGGCCTCTACACTTTTGGCACCGACCCACTTCAGCT
Source organism: Planctomycetota bacterium (assembly GCA_027622795.1). GTDB lineage: Bacteria > Planctomycetota > Planctomycetia > Pirellulales > UBA1268 > CACORA01. The sequence continues at coordinate 4,699 of JAQBZA010000126.1, forward strand.
TGATCTGAATACGAGTTGGATGATGACTGAAATGGGCTGGGGCGACCGCTACGAGGGAGGCTGGATCTATGATGATCGCGGCGTCGCTCTCAGTTACTTCAACATCGGCCAGAAGCAGGAATTCAAGACGCTCAGTGAGTTCGCTGCCTCGTCACCCACCCAGACATTCGAACAGACGGGCACAACGGGCGGCGCAGCCGGGGGTGGCGGTGTTGGCAACGTCAACCAAGCACTCGTCACGACCACGATCACATCCGAGAGCCCGCCACCCGACCACATCATCGCGCAGAAACTCACCCAGGAAAACAGCGTCGAGATCCAGAGCGCCAGTGCCGCGCTCATCATCCGGCGGGAGTTGGGGAAACGCGGCAGCGGCACGACGGCCCGCTTCGGACTTGGCCCGCGATTCATCCAGTTTGCCGAACGCTTCAAACTCGGCTACGAAAGCAACCAGTACGCATTCAACATTGGAGGTGGTGCGGGTGGCACGGGGACAGGAGGGGGTGCGGGTGGCGGTCAAACTCAGCAGGGGGGCCAAAATCAGAATCAGCAGGGCAACGCCACGAACCAACTGACGAATAACACCAGTTCCATTGGTGGTGGCGGTGTCGACGAGATCTTTGGAACCGGTCCTGCGGGAAATGTTCTCGGGATCACCGGCGTTGATTCGCTGACCGGACAAGGCCTGGGCTCTCCGCTCCAGACTGGCCTGTGGGACACCTATACAAGCAACAACATGGTGGGCCCAGAAATATCGCTTTATCTAGAAGCTGAGCGGGGCCGCTGGCTGTTCTCGAGTGAATTCAAGTTCACGGCTGGGTTTAACTGGCAGAATAACATTTACAAGGGGTCGAATTTTCCGGAATCACTCGGGGCAGACTACCTGAGAGCCACGTTTACCCCATCAACGACGTTCACTGCGGGCGGCACGACGCAAATTCAGACACTCGATGCACCACCTCTCTTCCTGCAGATCTATGGTATCGGTCAGCAGAATGCGAAGAATGACGTAGCACACCGCTTCGTTTTCTCACCGATCGGGGAATGGCGATTGGGCGGCCAGTATCGGGTCAGCAAATCAATTAATCTGAATTTTGGCTACACCGGTATGTGGCTGGCCGGCATCGCCCGCGCTTCGAGCAACACCGGCTACGTGACCGAAGAGAAACGGGCCCAGTTCGCTGCCCCCCAGGATCCGACTCAGCCGGCAAGCATCAACAATCCGTGGGTTGTCAAAACCACGGGACCGAGCCCTGGAAACATGCCGACGATGACAAACGCTCAGGGGCAGACAGTACCGAATCCCTACTTCGTCCCCAACCCGAGGTTCAACAGCATCGGTGCAGCCCAGGGTGGAAGTGAATACGTCTTCACAAACGGTATCGACTTTGGCATGGAGATCAAGTTTTAGCCATCCACTCGGCTGTCGCCCCCCGGATGCGGGCCAGCTTTTCCAGCCGCGTGCGGAGTGGCTCCCAGAGCGTCGCGTCGCCAACCGCCTCGACATCGGCCGGAAACGCCACCGGCAGCCCCTTCTCATCGACCTGCACGAAGCCGAACAGGCCGTCCATCCAGGGGAGCGTGTGCCCGGCCAGCGGCATCCCGACCACGCCCACCACGAGATACGCCTGCCGCACGTCGAGCACCGCACCCCGGATTTCAACAAGCGAACCGACCGGCACACTGCGGCGGCATTCGAGGCTCAGCACCCGGCGGAGCATGAGATTGGCCTGGGGCCCCACGGCCCGGCTGGCCGCCGCATAGGCCGTCTCAAGGCCGTAGCGCAGCAGGCTGCCCGCATAGAGCGTGCCATGGTGGTTGGCATCGGCCGGCAGCACGAGCCGATGGCTCGTGATCTCGTGGATGGCATCGGGCATGGCGGGTTTATAGCAGACCGCTACGCCACCGACACCGGCTTCCGGTTTCGGCCCGGCCCCCCGGCGTAGCCCGGGTCGATCTTCGCCAGTTCCTCGGCAACTGCGGCCACCGTCCGCCGAATCTGGTCGGCCGTGTGCTGCGAGGTGATGAAGAACCGCAGGCGGGCCGCCTTCTCTTCCACCGCCGGATAGAGGATCGGCTGCACGTTGATGCCACGGGCAAAGAGGGCCCGCGAGAGCCGAAGGCTGTTGATCGAGCTGCCGAGGATCACCGGTACCACGCCCGACCCGCCCGAGTCGCCCGTATCGAGCCCGGCGTCGGCGGCCAGTTCCAGAAAGAGCTTGGCGTTCGCCTGGAGCTGCGCCACCCGCTGCGGCTCCCGCTCGAGCACCCGCAGGGCGGCCAGGGCCGCACCGGCCGCCGCTGGTGGCAGGCCGATCGAGTACACAAAGCCGGGCACGGTGTATTTCAGCCAGCGAATAAGCGTCTTCGAGCCGGCGATGTAGCCGCCGCAGCTGCCGAAGGCTTTGGAGAGCGTGCCCATCCAGAGGTCAACGTCTGCCGGGTTCACCCCGAAGTGTTCGCCGATGCCGCGGCCCCGCGGGCCCATCACACCGATCGAGTGGGCCTCGTCGACCATCAGCAGAGCCTTGTGCCGCTTGGCAAGGCCGATGAACTCCGGCACGTTGGAGTAGTCGCCATCCATGCTGTAGATCGCCTCGACGACAACAAGCACGCGACGGTATTGGCTGCGGATCTGGGCCAGAAGTTTTTCGGCCGCCTGGAAGTCATTATGCGGAAAGGGTCGGCGGCGGGCCCCGGAGAGGATCGCCCCCTGGAGGATGCTGTTGTGGGCGAGGGCGTCGTGGAAGACGAGGTCGCCCGGGCCGACGACATGGCCGATCACGGTCTCGTTGGTGGCGTGGCCACCCACGAAGGTGACGGCATCTTCCGTGCCGACGAGCCTGGCGATCTCCCGCTCCAGCTCCTGATGGATCGTCTTCTCGCCCGACACCAGCCGGCTGGCCGAGACGCTCGTGCCAAACTTGTCGACGGCCGCCTTCGCCGCCGCCGTCACCTGCGGGTCGCCCGACATGCCGAGGTAGTTGTAGCTCGCCCAGCTCACCATCTCGCGGCCGCCAATGATCGTGCGATCATTGGTGAGCCCTTCGTGGACGCTGAAGTAGGGATCGTCGAGCCCGGCGTCGCGGACCATCGCAAAGTTCTGCTCGAGGGCCCGCACCTCGGGAAACTCCTCGATGCGATAGGCATCGGGGGGAATTTCGGCCACCACCCGCGCCGCCTTGATCTCGGGGCGACTGTCGGCCGGCATGTGGTCAAGGATCGCTTCGGCCACCTCGCGGCAGGGCTCGATCTGGGGCAGCACCGGCTCCGGAAAC
>JAQBZA010000127.1 GCA_027622795.1 Planctomycetota bacterium
CTCCCGGCTGACTTTCTCGAAGCAACAACGCAATCCACCTTCCCGCAAGAGGAGTTTCTGGCGGCGGTCGACAAGGCCATCGAATACATCCGCGCGGGTGACATTTTTCAGGTGGTGCTGAGCCGACGGCTCGAGGTGCCCTTCGACCTTCCGGCGCTGGAGCTCTATCGCACGCTGCGGGTCGTCAACCCCAGCCCCTTCATGTTCTATCTCCGCACCCCCGAGAGCACACTCGTCGGCAGCTCCCCGGAGATCATGGTGCGGGTGGTCGACGACACGATCACCGTGAGGCCGCTGGCCGGCACGCGGCCGCGGGGGGCGACACCCGAGGAAGACGCCGCCCTCGCGGCAGGCCTGTTGGCCGATCCCAAGGAGCGGGCCGAGCATGTGATGCTGATCGATCTGGGCCGCAACGATGTCGGCCGCGTGGCGGCGATCGGATCGGTCGTGCTCAGCGACGTGATGGCGATCGAACGCTACAGCCATGTGATGCACATCACGAGCAACGTCACCGGCAGGCTGGCCGCCGGCCAGACGGCCTTCGACGCCCTGCGGGCCTGCCTGCCGGCCGGCACGGTGTCGGGCGCCCCAAAGATCCGGGCCATGGAGATCATCGACGAATTCGAGCCGCAACGCCGCGGCCCCTATGCCGGCGCCGTCGGCTATATCGATTTCGGCGGCGCCATGGACACCTGCATCGCGCTCCGCACCGTAGTGGTGACGGGAGGCAAGGCCTATGTGCAGTCCGGGGCTGGCATCGTGGCCGACAGCGTGCCAGAGAATGAATTTGAGGAAACCGTCAACAAGGCCAAGGGGATGCTTGTGGCCATCGCCATGACATCCGCCCGCCTCACGCCATGAGCCTCTCCGAGCATGGCATCGTCATCGATCAGGCCACGCTCCGGCGGGGCCGACGCACCGTACTCGATGACCTGTCGCTTGCAGTGCCGCCAGGGCAGGCCGTCGCCGTGATCGGGCCGACGGGAGCAGGCAAGTCGTCGCTCCTCGCCTGCCTCGCCACAGCCCTTCACGTGCATGCCGGCGATATCCGCATCGATGGCCACTCCGTTCGAGCCGATCCGGTGGCCGTGCGGCAGCGGATCGGCTACGTGCCGACAGGCATCACCGTCTGGCCGCAGGCTCGGGCCGACGAATTCCTCGAGCTCTTCGCCGTGGAGGCTGGCCTCCGGGGCAAGCCGCTGCGGATGGCGGTGAGCAAGGGACTAGCCCTCGCCGGAATCAACGAGCCGGATGCCCCGGTCAACCACCTTCCAGCCGGCCAGGCCCAGCGGCTTCTGGTCGCCCGAGGGCTGCTCCATGATCCGCAGGTATTGCTTCTCGATGCTCCGTTCACGGGGCTCGATCCGCGCGAGAAGCGAGACCTGGAACAACTGATCGCCGACATGCACCTCGGCGGCCGGATGGTTGTGGCCGCGATCGACGATGCCGCTGTGCCCGCCTGCTTCACGCATCTCGCGGTGCTCTCAGCCGGCCGGCTCGTCGCCCATGGCCCGGCCATGCCATCGGCGTTCGAACATAACCGCACGTGGAGCCGCCGGATCACCTGCCCGGCCGCAGCCGTAGCGGCCGCGGCCGTGCTCCGACGGCTCGGCGTCGATGCCATGGTGACCGATGACGACACGCTCGACTGTCGCCACGATTCGATCGCGCAGCCGTTGAGCAAACTCCTCGCTGCGCTCCTCGACGCCGGCCTCGCAATCGAGGCAGCCGGGTTCCATCCGCCATGGCCCGCACAACTCTTCGGGGCGATCGAGACCGACAAGTAACTCACGCCGCCTCGCCCCAGGCGCGGCGGACTTCGCCGAGGCCGACGATGCAGGAATCGTATTCCTCGCTCAGCAACGCCAGCACATGCCGCGTTTCGACCGCCTCTTCCGGCTCGAGGGCGGCGGCGAGTCGGTAGGCCTGTTTGCCCGCCTCCCGGTAGTCGAGCAGGTGATCTGGCTGGGAGGGATGCTGAAAGCGACGGAGCGATTCCGGATAGACACCGCTCCAAAACAACGTGTAGTCACCGATGTGTCGATACTCGTCACGGGCGACCTCGGGCGGCTCGTGCTGCACGATCGCCAGCATGTGGGAGACCGCATCGCAGGCGACGGGCTCGCTGCCCGGCAGCACACGCAGCTGATCGTGCCTGATGAACCGCACGAGCAATTCGGCCACATAGTCGACCAGAGGAGGATCGACGATGCCGAGCTGCCCATGAAAGGCATGCTCGGTGAGGCCACGAAAGAAGCGATCGAGATCGGAGGGATCGCGGGCAGAGAACATGGCGAAGCTCCCGGACCGGCCCGGAAACGCAGCCGGCCACGTGCTGACGTGTTCAACTCCAGATATATACCGCGCGACGCACCGGCAACGCCAGCGAAGAATACGTTAGCCAGCGGCAGGTGCGACGGCCTGCACGAGGTCGCGGACATGCTGCTCAATGTTCACGACAACCGGCTGGGTTGACGGCGGATGGGCTAAGTCAGCCAGCCGGCGGACGAGCGCTGATCCCACAATCACGCCGTCGGCCACCGCGGCCACCGCCTGTGCCTGCTCAGGCGTCGAGATACCAAAGCCAACAAGAATCGGCACATCCGTCTTTGTCCGCAGCCAGGCCACGCGATCGACGAGACCAGCGGGCAATGACGTGCGGGCACCAGTCACGCCCGCCACCGACACGCAATAGAGGAAGCCGGTCGATTGGCGGGCGATCTGCTCAGCCCGCTCGGGAGGCGTGGTCGGCGTCACAAGCCGCACGAGAGCCAGCCCGGCCGCCTCGCAGGCGGAGCCGAGATCCTCCGATTCCTCGATCGGCAGGTCCGGCACCACGAATCCTGCCAGCCCAGCGGCTACCGACTCCGCCACAAACCGATCGATGCCGCGGCGAAAGATGATCGAGTAGCTCACCATGGCCAACACCGGCGTGGTGATCTTTCCCGTCACATCCTTCACCATGGCAAAGAGCCGGTCGAGCGACATGCCCTGGGCCAGAGCCCGTACATAGGAGGCCTGGATCACCGCACCATCGGCGATCGGATCGCTGTAGGGCACTCCCAGTTCGATGAGCGTCGCGCCGGCCCGATCAATGGCCGCGAGCACCTCAGCTGTGGTCGCGACATCGGGATCGCCGGCCGTGACGAAGGGGGCGATAGCCTTGCGGCCAGCGGCCGCGTTGGCCGCAAACTGGGCCGCGATGCGGGCGACGCCAGAGGATGGGTTCGGAGGGGCGGCAAGGCTCATGAGGCGGCCTGCTCGCCGGCGGCGGAGAGTCCTCGGAGGCGGGCGATCTCGGCGGCATCCTTGTCGCCACGGCCCGACAGGCAGACGACGATGATCTCGTCGGCCGGCCGACGGGCCGCCTCATCGACCGCCCAGGCGAGCGCGTGGGATGTTTCGAGCGCCGGGAGGATTCCTTCCTGCCTGGCGACCGTGTCGAAGGCGTCGAGGGCAGCGGCGTCGGTGACGCTCGTATAGCTGACGCGGCCCGCATCCCGCCAATAACTGTGCTCGGGCCCAACGCCGGGGTAGTCGAGCCCCGCCGACACCGAGTGAACGTCGGAGGTTTGGCCATCGTCATCCTGCAGCACGTAGCTCAGGCTGCCATGGAGGATGCCTGGGCTGCCGAAACTGAGGCTCGCAGCATGGTCGCCGGGCTCTCCGGAGCGGCCTCCCGCCTCCACGCCCACGAGCCGCACCTCGGCGTGGTCGACAAAAGGATAAAACATCCCCGCCGCGTTGCTGCCTCCACCCACGCAGGCGACGACCGTGTCGGGAAGCCGGCCGAGCTGGCGGCGGCATTGCTCGACGGTCTCCCGACCGATCACCGATTGGAAGTCCCGCACGATACGGGGAAACGGATGCGGCCCCACCACCGATCCGATGATGTAATGGGTCGTTTCCACCGAGCCCATCCAATCCCGCATCGCCTCGTTGATCGCATCGCGGAGGGTGCGGGAGCCGGTTTCAACAGGCCGCACCTCAGCCCCCATAAACCGCATGTTCCGGACATTCGGCGCCTGCCGCCGCACATCTTCCGCACCCATGTAGACGACACACTCGAGGCCAAACCGGGCGCAGGCCGTAGCCGTGGCCACGCCGTGCTGGCCGGCCCCCGTCTCAGCAATGATCCGCCGCTTGCCCATCCGCAGCGCCAACAGGCCCTGGCCGAGCGTGTTGTTGATCTTGTGGGCGCCGGTGTGGCTCAGATCTTCCCGCTTGAAATAAATCTGCGCGCCACCGGCCAGGGCGGTGAGGCGGCGGGCGAAGAGCAGGGGAGTGGGGCGACCGACAAATGCCGCCAGGAGCCCGTCGAGCTCGGCGTGAAACGCCGGATCGGCCACCGCCTCCGCATAGGCCTGCTCAAGTTGGTCGAGGGCCGCTGAGAGTGTCTCTGGCACATAGCGTCCACCAAACCGCCCGAAGCGGCCCAGCGGATCGGGTACCGCCGAGAGGGGAACAGATCCGGAAGCGATTGCCGCAGTTGCCATTGAAGATGCCTGAGGGGGCTCAATCTATATGCCGATAGTCCATATTGATTGTAGCCTCCATGTTCGCAGCTACCATCACAAACACTTCTCCGGCCCCGCGAGCGATTCTCACCAATGCCCGAGCTCCCCGAAGTCGAAACGATGCGTCGCGGAATCCTGCACCTCGTGGGAAGCCGGATTGCCGATGCCGAGTTCCCTCGGGGCCCCAAGCGACCGATCAGCACCACGCCCGCGCCGGCCAGGATCGCGGCCACGATCCGCGGCGGCCAGCTCACGGCGGTCGAACGGTATGGGAAGCGGCTGGCCCTCGAAATCGAGCTTCCGGCGGGTCAGCGGTGGCTGGTGATCGAGCCGCGGATGACGGGTCTCATGCTCGTGACGCCCCCGCCGACAGTCGATCATGCGCGGCTCGTGATGCGCCTGCAGCGGGCCGGGAAGCGTTCTCCGCAGCCACTCGTGTTTTGGGATCAGCGCGGGCTCGGCACGGTGCGGCTGGTCAATGCCGGCGGCCTCGATCGGGCCTGCGGACCGTCCGTGCTCGGTCCCGATGGGCTCGTCGTCACAGGCGACGACCTCCAGCGCAGCCTCGCGGATTCCCGACGGGCAATCAAGGTTGCCCTCTTGGACCAGCACGCGGTGGCCGGCATCGGTAATATCTACGCGGCCGAAATCCTGCATCGCGTTGGCATCGACCCACGGACGGTCTGCCGTCGGCTGCCGCGGCGGGTGTGGGAGCAGCTCGCACGAGTAACTCGGACGCTCCTCACTGAAGCCGTTCGACTGGAAGGCTCGTCGATCGGAGACGAGCTTTATCAGACGCCCACCAGTCGCCTCGGCCAGTTCCAGCGCCGGCATCGCGTCTACGGTCGAGCCGGCAAGCCCTGCCGAACGTGCGAGACACCGATTCGTCGCATCATACAGGCCCAGCGGTCGACGTTCTTCTGCCCACAGTGCCAATCACTTTCAGCCCGAGTGGGAACCTGACACAAGCGGTTAGATTGGAATCTTCGGAAGCCCTGTCTTAGGATCAAGGGACCGTCGGTACGCTGCTCCGACATGCTTCCCATCCGCCGCAGCTCGGGAGAATTATCTGATGACCACTTCGAATAATCCGCGCGAGGCCATGGGGCTCTCGCGGCGCAAGTTCCTCGCTCACTCGGCGGCGGCTGCCGGAGGCCTGGCCGTTGTGCCAGCAGCGCTGCCGGCGATCGCAGAGGAGGCTCCATCACGCTCGGCTGAAACACTCGCCGGGCTGCTGCATGCCTCACTCTCACCGGAGCAACGGCGACAGATCTGTGTTCCTTGGGATTACATGCACCCCAAATATGGCCTGCTGCGAACGCGGATTGCCAACAACTGGCAGGCGTCAGAGCCCGACATCGCCAGCGACTTCTACACGGCCGACCAGCAGCGAATGGTCCGCGACATCTTCGAGCAGCTCACCCAGCCGGAGTGGCATGCCCGCTTTGACAAGCAACTCGAAGACGACGCTGGTGGCTTCGGCCACTCGCAATCGATCGCGCTCATCGGTGAGCCCGGCTCCGGCCGTTTCCAGTTTCTGCTCACCGGCCGCCACATGACGCTCCGCTGTGATGGCGACGCCGCCGAACATGTCGCCTTCGGCGGGCCGATCTTCTATGGCCACGATGCCGGCGGCTTCAACGAGGAGCCGGGGCACCCAGGCAACGTCTTCTGGCCCCAGGCTGTCGCCGCCAATAACGTGTTTGCGATGCTCGATGGCCGCCAGCGAAAACTCGCCTTGGTCGACCGCATGCCGCGGGAAAATGCGATCGCCTTCCGAGGTGTTGCCGCGAGCGGGAAGGGAGTCGATGCTCCCGGCATCCCCGTTTCGGAATTGTCGCCTGACCAGCGGGCAGAATTGGAAAAAGTTTTGGCGATTCTCTTGGAACCGTTCCGCACCGCGGATCAGGACGAGACACGAACCTGCCTTGCCGCCCAGGGAGGGCTCGATGCCTGTCGGCTGGTGTTCTACCGCCAGGGTGATCTGGGTAACGACGGCGTCTGGGATAATTGGCGGCTCGAAGGGCCGTCGTTTGTCTGGCATTTCCGCGGCGCGCCGCACGTGCATGTGTGGGTCAACGTGGCTGATTCCGCCGCGATTCCAACCAACGCGTGAAGAGCCCTGTGCCTGTGTCTCGGCCCATGCCCGACTGCTGCATCATCGGTGGCGGAATCGTCGGCCTGTCGATCGCCCGCGAGCTGGCTGGTCGGGGTGCGACGGTGCGGGTGGTGGCCCGTGATCAAGACCGCAGCACCTCGTCATGGGCCGCGGCCGGCATCTTTCCGCCTGCTCCACGCCACGCCGGCGAGACACCCGGCGAAACCCTCACCGGATGGAGCGACGAGCTGCACCGCCTCTGGGCACGCGACCTGCTCGATGAGACCGGCATCGATAACGGATTAGTGACCTGCGGTGGCCTGCATGTCGCCGGCGATGCTGCCCGCCTGACCGCCCTCGACGCGATCGGTGCCTCCTGGCGGGATCGCAACGCCCGCTGCGAGCTGCTCACCGCCGCCGGCGCGATGGAGGTCGAGCCGGGGCTCGCGGATGCGGTGCGGCGGGGGGTGATCGTGGGGGGAATCTACCTGCCCGAGGAGACACAAATTCGCACACCACGGCATCTGGAGGCGGTCCGGCGGTCGTGTGAAAATCGTGGCGTGGCCATCATGGATGGCAGCGATGTCACGGCCATACGGGTGACCGATGGCCAGATCAACGGCATCGAGGTGACAACAGCTGCCGGCAACCGGGAGACGGTTCAGGCCGACGCCTACTGCCTCGCCGCCGGCGCCTGGTCGGGTGGCCTCGCCGCGCAGCTTGATCTCGCGCTCGAAACGAAGCCCGTGCGCGGACAGATCGCCCTCTTGCGGTTTCCGCGGCCCATCCTCACGCGGGTCATCAACATGGGCGTCGACTACCTCCTGCCGCGGCCCGACGGCCGGCTCCTCGTCGGGTCCACGCTGGAAGACGCCGGCTTCGACGGCTCCACGACAGCCGCCGCGATCGACCGGCTTCGTACGGTGGCCACAACGCTCCTCGGCGACATCTCAGCCGCCAGCCTCGAGCAGGTCTGGGCCGGTCTGCGGCCCGGCAGCAGCGACGGCCTCCCGTCGATTGGCCGGCTGCCAGGCTGCCACAACGGATTCGTGGCCGCCGGCCACTTCCGTGCCGGGCTTCACCAATCGACCGGCACGGCCGTGCTGATCGCCGATCTGATCACTGGGAAGGAGCCCACGATTGATCTGGCCGCCTTCGCTCCCGACCGCCCGCGGACCACTCGCGACCCGCTCATGCCGCCGTGACCGCCAGGCGGCCATGCACCCGTTCGATCACCTCGGGAGTGAGCCTGGTGGCTGAGCGATCGGCGGCGACCAGGGCGGCGAGGCTGGCCAGCCGCTCGACATCGGCCGGAATGCCCGCCGCGATCTCGTGGATGGCATCGGCG
>JAQBZA010000128.1 GCA_027622795.1 Planctomycetota bacterium
GGCACGGCCATCGGCGTGGTCGTGGGCGACCTCATTTTCCCCTGGATGGCGTTCCGGCTGGCCCGCCGCACCGGCCGCACTGATGTGACGGCCATGCCCCTGGGGCTGGATACACCGAGCACGTTTGGGATGGTCTTCTTCGTGCTCGGGCCCGCCTACACTGAAGCGGTGGCCAAAGGGATCGATGCCGAAGGAGCTGCCCGCCATGCGTGGCACATCGGCATGTGCGCCATCGTGCTGAGCGGTTTCTTCAAGATTGGTTGCTCCTTGGTCGCCGGACCGATTCGTCGAATCGTGCCGCGGGCCGGCCTCCTCGGGAGCCTCGCCGCCATTGCACTGGCCCTGATCTCGTTTCTGCCGCTGCTGGAAATCATCGGTATGCCGGTGGTGGGCCTGGTCTCCCTCGGCATCGTGTTGGCGACACTCACCGCACGGATTCCCTTTCCCTTCCGGATTCCAGGAGCCTTGGCCGCTCTGCTGGTCGGGATCACCATTCAGATGATCGGTACCCGCTGCGGATGGATTCCCGATGCCAGCTCCCACGCGGCCATCGACACCGCCGCCGCGCTGTGGCCCACGGCCTGGCTCTCCGCCCTGCGGCTGGAGTGGCTGGAGGCCTGGAACGACACGCTCAAGTATCTGCCGATCGTCATTCCGTTTGCCCTCGGCACCGTGGTCGGGGGGATCGACTGCACCGAGAGCGCGGCGGCGGCCGGTGACGAATACGACACCGCGCAGATCATCGGCGTCGAGGGCGTCGCCACGATCGTCGCCGGACTGTGCGGGGGCGTGATCCAGACCACGCCCTACATCGGCCACCCGGCCTACAAGGCGATGGGAGGCCGCGCCGCCTACACACTCGCCACTGCTGCCATGATCGGCACGGTGGGCCTCACCGGCACGTTCGCCTACCTCTACGAAGCGATCCCCGGCCCGGCGATCCTGCCGATCCTCGTCTTTATCGGCCTGGAAATCACGGCCCAGAGTTTCCATGCGACGCCCCAGCGTCATTACCCTGCCGTGGCCATCGCCTGCGTGCCAGCGTTGGCAGCGCTCGTCACCCTCCAGGCCGACAAGCTGATTGCCGCCGGTGCCGTGCCGACGGGGCCGCTGGCCCGTGACCTGTTTTCGATGCGACTGCTGTCATCAGGCTTCATCCTCACAAGCCTCCTCTGGGCCGGGCTCGTCACAGCCCTGATCGATCGCAAGCTCGGGGCTGCTGCCGGCTGGTGCGGCACGGCCGCCGGGCTCGCTCTCATTGGTGCGATCCACTCTCCATTTCCCGACGGCCGCCTCTTGCTGCCATGGGCGATCGGCCCCCTGCCGGAGGCAGCCGCCGGACGAGGGCCACTCGACATGGCAGCCGCCTATGCGCTGTTGGCGGCAGTGTTTTTGCTCTGGCGGGTCTTCGCCCCGGCGCCGAAGCCGCCGACCTCGTTACCGCTTTCGTAGCATCCCGACAGCGATCACGATGGCAGCGAAGGCGGCGGCGGCGGCCACGCCGGCCCAGCGGACATTCGCCCAGATGCTCATGGCGGCGCCGATGCTCGCCACCGTGATCGCCACGAGCATCGCCAGATTGGCAAGCACGCGCGTGATTCCCTTCGGCAGGGCGTCGCCCAGCAGCGGACGGCTGTTCATCATCAGGAAGAAGGTCACATAGGCGATCGGGAGCAGCACCATCCCGAAGTTACTCGTCGGCACGGCCAGCCAGAACTTGGCGTCGGCATTGCTCCAGAGATAGAGAAAGCCGAGGGCACCGGTGATGCCCGGCAGATAGGCTCCCACGCGATGCAGCGGCCCGCCGGAGGAGGCCCCCAGCATCTCCGTGATACAGAATCCGTTGATCACCATCAGGATGATGATCGTGGAAACTGCCATGCCAAGCACACCGATGCCGAAAATCTTCTGCGTGAGCCCTCCCTTGCCAAAGAGATTCTCCAGGGCTCGGGCGAGGTCGAAGGCATCCCGCTTCACGAGCATGGCGGCCAGTTGCCGGTCGGCCTCGGGGAGCGAGTCGAGCCGGGCGTTGACCTCAGCCGGTGACAAGGCGGTAAACGCCGTAGCCCCCACCTCTGCCTGCAGACGCTTTTCCATGTTGGCCCGATACTGCCCGGTCGCCTCGGCGGCTGGGCGACTGATCAGTTCCGCACTGACGCGGCCATGAAACTGGCTCACCGCCGCGATCACAACACAGCTGGTGGCGAGCACGAAGGGAATGAACAGGCCGGTGGAGAGATCGAAGATCGCCAGGCCACGAAATGTTCTGTCCCAGCCCTTGCGGAGCATCGAGTAGGGAAGAAGAAACGTCATATTGATGCCGACTGCCGTGGCGGCGGCGGCAATCATCACCTCCCGCTGCGTGGCGAGAATCGTGTCGGTCCAGTAGCCAGGAGCGCCCGACCTCGTGATGAAGGCCTGAAGGTCGGTCGCCGGTCTCCACAGCAGCGACACATCGGGCACGAACCCGGCGGCAATGCGAGCCCAATCGAGTGAGCCCTTGGCCGCCATCGCGCCGACGACGCCAAAAAAACTCAGCACCACGATCCCCACCATTGCCTTGAGAATCCATTCAAACACCCGCACGCCCCAGCCACCGGAATCGTAAAACCAGACCACGGCGCCGGCGGCGACAAATAGGATCAGGGCACAGACCCACTCACCCTGTCGGCCGGCCAGCCACGGCACGTCAGGAAACAGGTTTTGCTGCAGGGCGGCCGTGCCAAGGGAAAACTGCGGCATCGCCCACACAAGGTTGGCCATCATCGCCGCCAGGAGCCAGCCCCAGCCCAGCACAGGATTGACGTGCTGATTGATGGCACCGAATGGTTTTTCACCCGTGGAGAGCGTGACATAGGCGATCGCCGAGAGCATCACGACGCCGAGAATCATCATCAGCGGCTGGAGCCACAGGAGTTCGTAGCCACCGATCACACCCATGTAGAGCGACCCGGCCAGCGACCCACCGCCGAGCGTGATCGCCGACTGCAGCCAGCCCGGCCCCGACAGCTTGAGAAACGCCCCAAGGGCAGCCAAGGGCCCCCGTGCCTGAGCCGCCGCCAAGAACGCCCGATCACGGGCCACGGGATCATGCACTGCATCCTGCGACATCACTCCACCTTCCAGAAAAAGCACGGGCTCGCGTCTGGGAGGGAGTATATCTGCTCTTTGAACCGATACTATCGCAAACATACGAGTAGTGCCCAACATCCGCGCTGGATCCGTGAGGGGCTGCCCGTGTCCTCAAGCGGGCTGTGGGAGCAAGCGCAGCCATGGATGGCGAAGCGCCGCGGACACGGCAGTAAGCGGAGGCCTGGAGGGCCGACGCGAACGTCCGGCGAGAGGATACGGGCAGCCCCGAACCGATGCTCCCTGTCGTCAGTTGACCAAAACCCCGGCTACTCGAGGCCGTAGGCGCCGGCCATTGGCACATCGAGTCCGGTCCGGCTGGCAAACTGCGTCCGCGACAGGAATCGTGGCTCGAGATTGAACGTTACGCCGACATTGTTGCGGCTGTAGTCGACATTGAATCCGAAGGTCATCAGGAATGACTCACCAATTCGGATTAGCTGGAACTGCTGGCCAATGTTTCGGCCGGTAAGGTCGACGGCGGTTCCAAATGAACTCGCCCACTTTGGACTCATTCGATACGTGTAGGATCCATTCAGCACGCTGGCACTGATCGGGCCACCAAACTCGTTGAACCCGATGTAGAAACTGCCGCGTGGCGTGCGATTGAGGAAGGCACCAACCGTATAGAGTTGTTGTCCACCGGTGAAGAAGTCGACGTCAGCAGACGAGAGAATCGTGGTGCGGTCACCCACATGCCAGCGGAAGTCGTACTGCCAGAGGCCTAGCACCTGGCCGAAGTTTTGGCTGGTGACGGGGAAAAACTCGCCGTCAATGTCGAGCGTGATCCAGTCGATGATCCGTCGGTTACCCATCGGGCCGCGTTTGGTCTGCCACCGCTGATGGGCGCCGAGTCGGAAGGCGGTCAGATCGTTGACCAGTTCGGTCGGGCCGGTGACCCAGCCGCCGAGGCCGCGCCGGATCGCGTAGGTCCGCGGGTCGTATTTATTGTCGGGACCGAAGATGAAGGGGGCCGCCAGTGGCGTCGCTTGGCCGGGCACGGCGCCGTAATCCCAGTAGGGAATGTTCCGGCGATACTGATTGATCGTGTCATCGTCGATCTGGTCGTACAGCGGAAACTGATCGATGCTCTGCGTCGCATCGGCGTAGGAGAATTCGGCCTCGAAGACCACCTTGTGGGCCAGGCCATGCACATTCCACATCTGGCTTTCGAAGTCGTTATCGACCCGCCACATCGGCAGACTCGAGCGGATGCCGACCTGGCCGTAGGCCCGATCGATCGGCTGCTGGGCCAGGTCCTCTCCCCAGTGGGCGAGTTCCCCGAGGGCATAGGGCACGATCTTCACGGCGCCAGCCTGGAAGGGCAGGTCGAGTTCGTGCCGGGTCGCCAGCCGCTCACCGATCACCTCGCTCTCGTAGGGCAGTAACGTGAAGATCTCGAGCCCCTGGCCAGCGATGGGAGCCGCCGGCAGCGACTGCCTCACATACGACACGCTCGAGTGCTCATACCAGGAGATTGCGTCGCGAATGAGCGGCTGACCGAGCGTGTAGTGATCGAGCCGGGGCCACCACTCGCTCTGCGTAAAGAAGGGATCGACTCGGATGCTTGTCAGTAGCCGAAGTTCACGGTTGTCGACCGGCCGCCGCAGGTCGAGCCAGGTCCGCTGCTCGTAGCCTTCCTCCCATTCCGCCTCGTAGTATTCCTCGAGGAAGTTGTAGTCACTGATCCAACCGGCGGTGCCACGGGCCTGCCAGCCGCCGAAGAAGCTCTCGGTGGTGCCCCCGAGATCCTGCCGGTGGCGCCAGAAGGCGCGGCCGCGGAACGTGTCGCTTGGATAGCCCGGGTAGATGAAGTCGCGGCGATAGAGGCCGAGATTGTCGATCCCGTGATCGACCACGAACCAGGCATCGGCGATCCCGTTGGCCGGGGTGCCGAGCCCGAGAAACTGCGGCCGGTTGTAGAGCAGCGAGGTGCCGAAGCCCGGGCCGCGGAGGCTGAGGTAGTCGACGTCAAAATCCCAGTCGACACCCGGCGGCGGCCGCCGCACACCGAACACTTGAAACACGTCCCAGCTGGTGAGGATCTGTGTACCGAAGATCTGGTCATTCTTCACCTGAGCGTTATTGATGTAGAAAGTTGGCTTCTGGGCATTGGTTGCCAGCACCGGCCACCACAGCACGGGGACTCCCCCGAGCGTGACCGTGTTGCCGCGGCTGGTGATGAACTGCTCATGGGCCACGGCCGGCTCACCTGTGACCGGATCGATCACCGGCTCACCAAACGGACCCGGCACCGGTATCTGCTCATCGGTGAACTGGAGTTCGCGGGAGCGAAACTCCCACGTCGGTACACCAAGCCGGCTCGACGTGAGGCCAGTTCGCTGGGCGACGAATCGACTGCGGTCGACCTGGCGGATCACATCAGCACGCAATCGTACGAGTCCGGAATAGTTATCGACCGGCGTCAGCAGCGTAGCTCCAGTGATCACGCCACTCGACCGCGGCACGTCGTAAAACATGCTCACTGCCTCGACTACTCGCTGCCCCTGCCGGAAGACGACATTGCCCTCCATGTAGAGCTCCAGCGGTGTATCGGCTGACTGTGCTGCCGAACCATCGAGGTCGGGCTGAGCCTGGCCGCGGGTCCAGATCACGAGCCGATCAGTCGAGATATCGAGTGGGCCGGCAGGATCGACGCCGTCGACAACAAGATTGACGCCCGACGTGATCACAGCGATCCACTCGTCGCCACCGCTGGGGCTCGGAAACCAGCGGATGTTGAGCGGCACGCTCGACCGGGGGAAGGCCCGTAGCCGCCGTGCGGGTGCAGCCACGGTCACCTGCGGCACCGCGGCTGCACCAAACTCGCTGTACTGCGCCTTCTCGATCGGGCTTTCGTCGGGGCCTTCGGTAACGGTGCCATCGACAGCTGGTAAGAGCAACACATCGGACGGCGCATCGTACACCGGCGGTGTGCCGGCTGCCGGCACGACACTCGCGAAGTCGAGCGCTGGATCACGGGTGATCCAGAATCGGCCTGCCCAGCGAGGGCCACGAAGCTGGGATGTGGCTTCGCCACCACTCTGCAGATGTACGTCGCCCGCCATCCGTACAACGATCGTCCGGACCGATGGTACCGCCGCGGAGTCAGTGGCGAGTTCGGGGGCTGCTGCCTTCTCGATCCAGACCACCGCCTCATGTGCTGACACCTCGGTCGCCCCCTGCGTGATTCGCATGCCTCCGGTGAGGTGCCATACGTCATACGAGCCTTCAGTCCATCGTGCAGCCTGTGTCGCACGAATGGAGAGTGATTCACTCGGGTCCGTCGATGGCACCTCGATGCGACCGGCCTCCGCAATCGCTGCGGCGAGACCCCGTGCCGGCAAGGCGGCGAGGGCCCCAGCGGTAGCCGTATCCGATGTGGCTGCCGCAACACTGTCGGCCGCTGCTGCCGGCGTGGACGCTGCGGGCCCACCGCCCGCGCACAGTGCCGCGCACGCCACCAGGAGTCGCCACGGCCGGCGGGAGCCGACACGCGCGCACACCAACCGGCCTGGCGACGGCGGCCCGGAGCGCGGCGGTGGAATGGCTGACAGCAAGCGTTTTCGTCCTGAGGCGACTCAAAAACGGCGGGACTATAGAGGCGAAAAAAATCACGGGTCAAGCCATGCCCGACCGCTTTGGCGGGCCACAAGTCCCGACGATTTCGGCATTTACCGCATCTCGCGTCGCTCCTCCTGCCGGGGGCGCGGCAGTATCGCGGCGACTCGGCAACCCGCCTCACACGCCTGGCAAACGGTGCGGCAACCTGCGCGGGCAGGGAGTTTTCGTCCCTGGTATCTGGGGGAATCTGCGACGCCGTCGAGGCACTCCCGGTAAGATGCCGTCCTGGACTCCGGTCCGATGTGCTGCGTCCCGCCGTCTACGCCGGCTGCCGTGTCGGTCGGTCTCGCCTTGTCCCTCCCCGTTGCCCTCCTCCCTGGAATCCCTTGCCCATGCGTCGCGTTGCCGACCGGGTGGCGCTGTGGCTCGTTTCGCACCGCGGCCTGCTGGCTTTGGTAGGAATCGCGGTTGCGGTGGTGTCGGTGGAGCGATCGCGGCAGTTGGAGTTTGTGAAATCGATCGACACGATGTTCGATCGGGCTGATCCGGCGCTGGTGCCCTACCGCCGCCTGGCCAGGGCCTTCGGTTCGAGTGAGGTCGTGCTGGCAGCGTATGACGATCCTGACCTCTTTACTTCCGTCGGCATCGATCGCCTCCGCAGGTTGACCGCCCGGCTCGGAGCGCTTCCCGCCGTCTCCTCCGCCACGAGTCTGGCCAGCACACCGCTCGGCAACCGCATCATCGATGTGGAGGCAAGCCCGACGGCCCGCAAGCTCGTCAATCTGATGGAGGGCTATACGCTCGGAACCGACCGTCGCACGGCGGCGGTCGTCTGTGTCCTCGAGCCTCCTGCAGCCCCGTCCTCGGTACCTCCCGCCCGCGCCACCTCGCGGGCCGATGCCATCGATGAGATCCGCGGCTGCATGCAGGAGTTTCCCGCCGGGACCGTCGCCGGTGAACCGGTCATGCTCCGCGACGGCTTTGCCATGCTCAAGCGCGACGGCAACCTGCTCGGCACCACAGCCGGCCTGCTGGCGGGACTCGTGCTCCTGATCTCGTTTCGCAGCCTTCGCTGGCTCGTCGTGCCGTTGGCCGTGGTGCTCCTCGCACTCTGGAGCACCCGCGGCATCCTCGCGGTCGCCGGCCTCCGGCTGACGATGGTCTCCACGATGCTCTCGGCGATGGTGACGGTCGTGGCGATCGCAACCACGGTGCATGTCATCATCGG